>NZ_JAUBSD010000032.1:24971-63665 GCF_036704575.1 Microcoleus sp. K5-D4 | reverse complement strand
GCTTTTATCAACAAGGTATGCGGGCCGCAACCCTTATACAGTCTATCTCGTAGACCTCTTTGTCACCCCCCCAGCTTTTTTTCACCGCAGATGATGGCAGATAAACACAGATTAACGCAGATGAATTAGAGCGATTCCGGTTGCATCATCCGTGATTGTTGAACGAATTTCAGGGACACAGAATTTGCCTGTGTCCCTAATGTTTTAACTGAAATTGGCGATGGTAATTTGGTTAGCTGTCACGCCATTGATAGCAGCTAAAATTTCACTATTTTCTGTCAAGCTAATTAACGTTGCAGTGTTGCTAGGGATAATAGAAAGTTGCGAGAAGGTTAAATTGTCGGCAAGGGCTAGGAAGTCGATACCGGCTTCAAAATCAAAAATGATATCGCTGCCAGAATTGGCTGAAATTAAGAAGCGATCGCTCCCATTTCCTCCTATCAAACTATCATCGCCGTTTTCACCGCTGAGAAAATCAGATCCGTTACCGCCCAGCAGAATATCGCTAGCTTGACCGCCGTAAAGACTGTCATTGCCTTCACCTCCACTCAAGCTATCTTGACCGCGATTTCCAAATAGGATATCTTCCCCATTATTGCCCAACAAATTATCGATTTGTTTGCCGCCGTAAACAGTGTCATCGCCGTCGCTACCGTCGAGGGAATCATTGCCTTGATTGCCGTGTATCCAGTCGTTGCCACCCAAACCGCTGAGAGTATCATTGCCGCGTTTGCCGGCCATTGTATCGCTGCCACTGTCGCCGGAGAGGCTGTCGTCGCCGTCAGTGCCGATGAGATTGGAGTTAGCTGCGATCGCATCTATTTCTCCTTCAATCACCGCAACAGCAGGTGTATCGGGCAATGTCGTTTGTTGAATTTTGGTATCTAAGGCAGTACCGGTATTTTCGGCAATAACTTGGGCGATCGATTTCGTACCTGTACCGGCTGCTTTTAAGTCTTCAGAGGTTGCGCCTAGGGCTACTTTTTGCACGCGGGCAACTTCTCGGTTAATTGAAGCTGTTGCTGTGTTGGATACAACTTGGTCAATGCGCTGATTTGCTTCGGCCATTACCTTAGCTGCATCGGGGGCAATTTGCAACAATTGCTGAGTGTTTAAATCCGAGTCAAATTGTTGCGCTGCTGTGACGGCGCGATCGACAATTGTTGCTAACTGGTTTGGATCGCTGAGATTAAGAGTTGTCCCCGATTGAATTTGTTGAACGATCGCACTTACAACTGCTTTTACGCTGTCGGTATTGTCCAGAATCGACGCACCGTCTATTAAAGCAGCAGTTTGGGTAATGACGTTTTGTACCTTGACCATTGCAGTCAAAGTTTCTACTCCACCAGCGATCGCGTTTTCGGTAGCTGCGATCGGATCTAAGTCAGTGATGTCAACATTAGCGGGAATTGAAAGAGCAGATTTGACGAGAGATTCGGCGCGATCGCTGTCAATTCCTTTGTCAATTAAATCTGCTACTAAACTGGTTAACAGGGTGACAACAGTAGCGTAAGGCGGAGCAGTGACAGGCGTTTCCAAAGGCAAACCAGTTGCCGTATCAATGCCGCCAAAAGCAACAATATTGCCTTCCTCTGGATCGAGTTCGCCATTTTGATTTTTGTCGAAAATGTTGGAGTCAAGATCGAGATCGAATTCCCCGTTATCCGCAGTAGTAGCTGAAGGTTCGCTAGCATCAAGTACCCCGTTCTTGTTAGCGTCAAAAAAGACAGTAGCACCAGCGATATAACCGTCAATCACAAAACCGGCGAGGCCATAACTCTTGAACCGAATTACCTCGCTAACACTCGCGCCAGATTCATCAGTTCCCGTTACTTTTAACCAATAGTCAAAAGTTGACGGGCGAGTTGGGTCTAAATTGATAGTACGGGCAGCAGAATTAAAAGTTAGCCAGGAAGGCAAAGGAATTTGCGGGAAACTTGAATCGGCATTTGGTTGGCGATACAAACCGCCATTGAGATCGGTTTCCCAGGTAAATGCAGATGAACTTAAATCGCTCAAATTTGCCAGGGCGATCGAATAATTAATGCTGTCACCCGCATCGGGATCGGTGTCAGTATTGGCAGCTAAAGTAAAGGTATTTCCCGCCTGAGAAAAACCCAGCGCCGCGCTTTGGGAAAACACCGAACGATTCACAACTGGCGGACGGTTGAAAGCCTTGCGAAGATTTAAACGTCCTCCCGTAGCAGTCCTTCCTGCAAGTGAAGGCAGCAGGTCAACATTTGACAGAAGAGAATTTTTCAGTTGAGTGACAGTCAGGGTCGGATCTTGAGCTAATAGCAGCGCCGCCGCACCTGCTACGTGGGGTGCAGCCATAGAAGTTCCGCTAAAAACATCGTAGTTATTACCAGGAACTGTGCTCAAAATGCTGCTTCCGGGCGCACCTAAGTCTACGGTAGTAGCTCCAAAATTGGAGGAACTCCACAAACCATCATTACGGTTGGTTGCCGCCACTGAAATGACATTGGGCAGATCGAAGTTAGCAGGGTAAAAGCGATTGCTGTCATTATTGTTCGCATCATTACCTGCTGCTGCGACGAAGATAATGCCAGCATCATTGGCATCTGCGATCGCATCATACCGAACATCTGTAAGCGGGTCGAAATCAGAAGGACGATAACCGCCAGCGCTGTAGTTGATTGCGTCCGCACCCTTATCAGTAGCGTAGCGGATGGCTCTGGCAGCATTAGCTACCGAACCTGTGCCACCCGCACCGATAAATTTCAAAGGCACGATCCTGACGGTGTGATTAATGCCTGTTATGCCAAGACTGTTATTGCCAACAGCACCGATGGTGCCGGCAACGTGACTGCCGTGGTCATTATCATCCATCGGATCGCTGTCGTTGTTAGCAAAGTCATAGCCGCGCACATCATCTGTGTAGCCGTTGCCATCATCATCAATACCATTGCCGGCAATTTCCCCGGAGTTAGTCCACATATTGGCAGCCAGGTCTTCGTGATTGTAGTCCACGCCACTGTCCACAACGGCGACGAGGACACTGCTGCTACCTGTTGCGGTGTCCCAAGCTTCCGGCGCATCAATATCGGCATCTGCTGTTCCGCCATCGGCTCCTGTATTATTCAAACCCCAAAGTTCGCTCAACAGGGTATCATCCGGCACTGCGTTGATAGATTCCAGATAGTTCAGTTGCACGGCTTCTATTCTGAAATCTGAAGCTAAGTTTCTCTGAATTTGCAACAAGTCTGCATCAGTCGCAAACTTGACGACTCGCCACCGATCTAATCGGCGAGGTGTTGAGCTTAACTGTTCGGTTGGGGGTACTAGATTTTCAATCTCGATCGCTCCATTAAACTGAAAAGCACTCTGGATTGCCTCGTTTCCTGCACCTTGTTTGAGTTTTACCAAAAGTTCGCCCGGTTTATATGCGACGCCAGTTGCGCTATCTACGGGAAATCCTGTATTGTTGTCGGTTTCGCTGTCGCTATTGGCAACGGTAACATCGGCTGCGTTTAAACCAGAATAGTTGCTGTCATTGCTAACAGCAGGTGTTGTAACAATGCTGTAAGTTTTATTCCCGTCGGCTACAAGGTCATCAACACCTGTTACTGTTACCGTTTGCGGTGAATTCCAGTTAGTTGAATTGAAAGTAAGCGAGACTGGGAAAATAATTCCTTCTGCTGTATTGGAACTTGCTAAATCAATTTTGACATCAGCAGTTGGCGGACTATTTAGTTTGACGGTAAATGTTGCTTTGTCTCCCGATTCAGTAGTGGTTAATCCCGAGGTCAAATTGACCGTAATCCCAGCCGATTTCGCCGGTGGCATGATGATTTGGGCTGGTGTCGGTGTAATTGGTGGTGTTGGTGTCGGTGTAATTGGTGGTGTTGGTGTCGGTGTAATTGGTGGTGTTGGTGTCGGTGTAATTGGCGGTGTTGGTGTCGGTGTAATTGGCGGTGTTGGTGTCGGTGTAATTGGTGGTGTTGGTGTCGGGGTAATTGGCGGTGTTGGCGTCGGTGTAATTGGCGGTGTTGGTGTCGGCGTTGGCGTCGGTGTAATTGGCGGTGTTGGTGTCGGCGTTGGCGTCGGTGTAATTGGCGGTGTTGGCGTTGGTGTTGGCGTCGGTGTAATTGGCGGGGCTGGTGTTGGCGTTGGTGTTGGTGTCGGTGTAATTGAAGGTGTTGGTGTTGGTGTCGGTGTAATTGAAGGTGTTGGTGTTGGTGTGGGCGTTGGTGTGGGCGTTGGTACGGGCGTTGGCGTTGGCGTGTCATTATCGGTAATGGCGACAGTGACAGGCCCGATCGCAATTCCGCTATATTTCCCGTCGGTACTTGTTACCGCGTGATTGATTGTGCCAGTGTGACTACCTTCTACAACAGTGTCATCCGTCGCAGTCAAAGTTACAGTTTGGGCAATATTCCAATTAGTGCTGTCGAAGGTGATGGGGGCGATCGCACTTATTTGATTCCCCCCGTCAAAGCTGACTGTTACCTGCGCTGTTGGCTGCGAATTTAGCTGAAGTGTATAACTTCCCGTTGTACCGCCTTCTGCTGCTGTTGTACTGGCGGGATTAACGGTAACGCCGACTGTATCGCTGTCGCTGTTAGTAACGCTGACATCGGAGGGATTGAAATTGTTGTAATTGCTGTCTGTACTAACAGCAGCCTCAGTAACAATAGTGTAAGCAATATCACCGTCAGCGATATTGTCGCCAACACCTGTCACCGTTACCGTCTGCGCCTGATTCCAGTTATTGGGAGTGAAACTTAAGGTATTAGTAGAAACTGTTCCTTCTGCAGGATTGGAACTGCTTAAAGCTACCGTAACAGGTGCCGTAGGTTGAGTGTTGAGGACAACACCCAAATTAGCCGTACCTCCCGCTTCTGTTGTAGTTAATCCTGCTGTGGGATTAACGGTAATGCCGGGAGTTTCGTTGTCGCTATTCGTAACGCTGACATCGGCAGGATTGAAATTGCTGTAATTGCTGTCTGTACTAACAGCAGCCTCAGTGAAAATAGTGTAAGTTTGAGTGCCGTCAGCAATATTGTCGTCAACGCCTGTTACCGTTACAGTTTGTGGGGCACTCCAATTGGCGGGAGTGAATGTCAGCGATGGTGTAGAAACTGTTCCCTCGGCAGCATTGGAACTGCTTAAGCCAACAGTCACGTTAGCAGTTGGTTCAGAGTTGAGTTGGACAGTAAATGTTGCTGTTCCTCCTGCTTCTGTTGTACTTAATCCGCTATCGGGATTGACTGAAATTCCAGCAGTGTCGTCATTAATAATCGTAGTTGTAGCGGTAGCAGTACCAATTGTCGAACTGCCGCCGGGAAAACCGCCATCAGGCAATGTGACGGGATTTGATAGAGTGACGGTAATAGTTTCGTCTGGTTCAACGCTACCATCACCCAACACATCTAGGGTGACAGTTTTCGATGTTTCGCCAGAGGCAAAATTAATCAGGCCAGTCGTACTTGTTGCGCCAGAGGTGCCGCCGATATTGTTGTAATCGCTGCCGTTGGTTGCAGTGCCACCAATTGCATAATTGACAGTACCTCCTGAATCAGTACCGCCACTGCGACTAACAGTAAATATCAGCGGATTTGTGCCGGAGTTGCCTTCAGGAACAGTACCAGCACTAGCACCAACTGTGTAAATAATCGGATCGTTAGCAGGAATTGTTAAGGTAGTTTCAGAGATTGTACCTGCAAACCCTCCCCCTCCCGGACTCGTACCAAAACTCAAGACAACTGCTTCATCCCATTCTGCAAGGTTGTCTGGTTTGATAGTGACAGCTAGATTTTGAGTGGAACTGCCGCTACCTGCGGGGAAAGTAAGGGTATTAGTAGAAAGAGTATAGTCAGAACCTTGAAAAGCTTTTACGGTACCAGGAGGAACATCTAAAACAGTTGCGATCGGTACAATCAAGTCTGTAAATCGTAAACCGTCTTCGACTGTCACAGGAATATTAACAGTCGCATCTGCGTCTCCTTCAAGACTGCTGTACGCAGAATTAGCAAAACTTGCTTTCAATAGCACATTCAACAGAATTGAAACTCTGTTACTGTTGGTATTTGCGACAGCAATATCTGGTCTGGTATCAGAGTTAAAATCTCCAACCGCGATCGCGCTAGGACTGGTTCCCCCAGTATTATAATTAAACGGCCCGTTAAACGTTCCTTGACCGGTGCCAGTTAAAATTGAAACATCATTAGAACTGACGTTCGCTACAGCTAAATCGGGTTGACCGTCAGCGTTGAAATCACCAACGGCAATATCCTCAGGACTTAATCCAACATTAAAGTTAGCAGGATTGCTAAAGGTGCCTTGCCCTGTCCCTGATAAAATTGATACGTTCTGACTGCCTGCATTGGTTACAGCCAGATCTGATCTGCCGTCAGCGTTAAAATCTCCAACTGCGATCGCGCTGGGACTTGTGCCGACATTCCAGTTGGTTGGATTGCCAAAAGTGCCTTGACCAGTACCGAAAAAAATAGAAACGCTGTTAGCCGGATTCCTGTTAGTGGCAACAACATCTAGATTGTTGTCGCCGTTAAAATCTCCGATGGCGATCGCTAAGGGGTTGGTTGCAGTCCCCACATAGTTGAAGTTACCAAAAGTTCCTTGACCATTGGCTAAAGCAATAGAAACTTGGTTGTCTTCTGCCACAACTAAGTCAGCCAAGCCGTCTTGATTAAAATCTCCCGCAGCGAGCGCCTCTTTAGTGATGCCGGGGCCAAAGTTGTTAGGATTGCTAAAGTTGCCTTGACCTGTTCCTAAAAAGACATACACCCCTCCTCCTATATCGCCGCCAATCGCTACCGATACAGCTAAATCGGGAAGCGAATCCCCATTAAAATTCCCCGCCACAATACCGCTGGGAGATCCTGCACTCCCCAAGGTCAAGTTAGTAGCAGTTCCAAAATTACCTTGACCTGTTCCCAACAATATCGACACACTGTCAGAACTTCTGTTAGCTACGGCTAAATCGGGAAGGCCATCTCCATTAAAGTCCTGGCTAACAATAGCTGTAGGGAGATTTCCTGTTGTCAAGCCAGTAGGTGTTTGTTTAAACGTATTGAGGACGTGGCCGTAAGCTGCGATCGCTTCTGGCCCAAATGCAATGCCAGCTTTGATTGTCCCCGCTGTCACTGTTAATTCCCAGTCGCCGCCTTTTTCTGCACAACCTGTCAGATTCTCAGAAGCAGCAACACTTGCCCCTGTTAGTTGACTCAAACGCTGTACAAATGCTTTGCCTATATTTCCTTGGCCAACATTACAGCCGTAGAGGATAATTTCGGCATTTGGTGTCAGCGATCGCGCCCATGCTTGGACTGCTTGCACGAAATTACTGGCGCGATCGCTCAAATTTTTCCAACTCAATTCAACGTTCCCCAGTTGCACGCAGCCTGGGTGCCCGTGGGCAATAATATGAATTATTGAAAATTGCTCTCCCTGCAAAGCTTCGGCAATTTGTTCGAGGCCGTTGCGGTTTGACTCTAATTTAATTACCTCGGTTTCAGGGATAACGCCGTCGATTAAGATTTGAGGGTCGGGGACGGCAGCATCGATAAATGCGATCGCTTTTGTGGAAAGTGGAGTTAGTGAGTTTAACATGACACACCTGGTAAGATTAAAATAGGATATTAGGATACCCTATGACTTATGTTTTTGTTTAGCAGCTATCCAAAAAATATTTATTTTTCCCACTTTCGTTATCAAAAATTCATATAAGTTTTGATAACTTAACCAACTATATAATCATTAATTTTTAACATATCGATGATGTACGGAGGCCACTCAATCTTGTTGCATCCAGACAGATAGTCCTGGACGCACTGCGAGACTCAGAAACCAAGTTTTTTACCGAATCTGAGGGCGAGAATGCGTCTTCTCATACATCAAACCCGGTTTCTCAACTCCGATGCGTCCACGACTAATGGAGATAGTCAGGCGGTTTTTAGTATCTCTGCGGAGAGTCAAACAAGGTTTACAAGCAATCCCTCGCTGGTCGCGCCAGCCGAGGGCGCAAGCGAATCGCGCCCTATTCCTGAGACGATCGCGTAATATCATCGACGACCGATCGCCTATATTTATTTACAAGTGCCAGCGGGAAGCTCGCGATCGTTCAAAAGGCGGGTTAAATCTGCAACAGCGTTCCCAGCGTACAAACGTAAAATACATAAAATGTAATACTTACTGGTATTTTACAGAACAATCATGCACAGACGAGTTTTCCAGATTGCTATTGTACTTTTCCTCCAAGTCGTCCTGGTTCTAGGCGGGTGGGCCCAGCCTGCCGCGGCGCTGACTCCTGAACAACAGCTATTGAGCGAAGCTTGGCGAATTGTCAATCGCTCTTATGTGGACGACAGCTTCAACTCTCAAAACTGGTGGTCGATTCGCCAAAAAGCTGTCAAGGAACCGCTTAACGACAGACAGCAGACTTACACGGCGATTCAGGGGATGCTGGCGAAACTTGACGACCCGTTCACTCGACTGCTGAAACCCGAACAGTACCGCAGCTTGCAGGTTAACACTTCGGGAGAATTGACTGGTGTGGGGCTGCAAATTGCGATCGACCCCGAGACAAATACCCTCACAGTCGTGGCTCCTTTGGCCGGCTCACCGGCGGATAAAGCTGGCATCCAACCCCTCGATCGCATTCTGAAAATTGATGGCACTCCTACCTCAGAATTGAGCCTAGACGAAGCAGCAACTCGAATGCGCGGCCGCATCGGCACTGCCGTTACCTTGACCTTGGGGCGCGAGGGAAGGGACGTTGCTGAGGACATTGAGCTAGTGCGCGATCGCATTGCTCTGAATCCGGTTTACGCCGAATTGCAGTCGGGTTCAGAAAATTTGCCGGTGGGCTACATTCGCTTGAGTCAATTCAGCGCTAACGCCACTGAGGAAGTCGCTCACGCGATCGACCGCTTGGAAAAACAAGGAGCCGCCGCCTACATTCTCGACCTGCGGAACAACCCGGGCGGACTGTTGCAAGCGGGGATTGAAATTGCCCGCCTGTGGCTCGATTCCGGGACGATCGTCTACACGGTGAACAGACAAGGAATTCTCGGCAGTTTTGAAGCCTCTGGACAAGCCCTAACTAACGATCCACTGATTGTTTTGGTGAACAAGGGAACTGCCAGTGCTAGCGAAATTTTGGCGGGTGCGCTGCAAGATAACGGCAGAGCTCAACTGGTAGGAGAAAATACTTTTGGCAAAGGGCTGATCCAGTCGCTGTTTGATTTGTCTGACGGTTCCGGGTTGGCCGTGACTGTTGCTAAGTACGAGACACCGAACCATAAAGATATTAACAAGCTGGGGATTGCGCCCGATCGCGTAGTGCCTTTGGAACCTATCGCGCGCGATCAGATTGGCACCGAAGCAGACTTGCAATATCAAGCTGCACTGCAACTACTGAAAGAAAAAACCGTGCTGGCAAAGTCAGTATAAGCCGGAGTTTGAAGTTTTGAGCTTGCAGCAGGCGTCAATACACAGGTCTAAGTCTGTCTCTGCGTTTCCTTCGCAAGGACAGACAACAATGATCCTAAAAACTCTTTAACTCAAAAGTGATATCACGTCCGACAGATTCATCTGTCATTGTTCGCTGTGCGAAGCAATGACATAAAAGAATGATGCACATCGGACGTGATATCCAAACCCAAAACAGCCGTTTCCTTAAGGTTGCGGGGTTGATTCCTCGGCGTCGGGTACCTCGGCTTCTTGCAAAATCACCGGACGCTGCTGCGGGTCACCTTGGTTGCTTTGCTCTTGCATCACAGTTTTAGCAAGACTAGGGTCAAAGTAGCGGTTAAAGTCCGATCGCGACTGATTTACTCGCCCTTGGGTAAGATTGACTTCAGCTTGGATTTCGTGCAATTTTTCTTGCACCGCCCGGTAGTGAGGCCAAAGCTGAAGCAAAGCAGAAGTGGCACAGACTGAAAGTACCATGTTGACTGCCAACTTGACGCCTGTTTCGGCCGCGAGGGTTTGGTGAGGGTAGGAACGCTGGCGGCTGCTGCTGCGACCAGGAGTAACCCGAGGGGAGTTTTTTACAGGACGCAGTGGGGTAACGGTGGGTTGAATCGCTTGCATAATTTTTTTTCAAATACCTGAGACTGACGTTTTAGAGTTCAACAGAGCAAATTCTGAGCTTAACGCACACTCGCCGCTGTTAGTCAGGGTGCTGACAGCCAAAATTGTTGAGACAAAGGTGACGCCTGAAGACGGAATTTTCCCATAAAAATGCCTGCCCTTGCAGTCTCGTCTTGCTGAACACAAACAATCTACTGCACTGGGGCAGCAATTGTCTGTATCTGTAATGCGAGAGATTTAACTGCTCAGGCAGGCGTTTTGCGGTTCGCAACTGGTGTCTGGAAACTATTTGTACAGTTCAGTTGACAGCCGGAAAGCCAAGATTCCGGGAATCAAAGCAATTACGAGCGCTACGTAGACTTGGGTATCTGTTAAAGACATATTCGCAAAACTCCTTTTCGCGGGGACGAGCTTTCACCAATTTGAGACAAATTGGCGCTTTTGGGAATCATTTGTTACAACTTGCAACACAAATGCTGCCTCCGGGAAGGAGTTGCCCAGTGCCCCTGTGCCCCTGTGCCCCTGTTTTTGAGTATCGGAGGGGAGAATTTTTCCTTGTTTCCTGGGACTGCTTGCTTAGGACGTTGTTCGGACGATCGCCTCCCACAGAATTACCGCGTTAGGTTAAGATTTAAGTGAAGGTGACACTAATGTTAGACAGAGCGGGTAATTTGCGCTGCGCTCAACCCTTGCAAATTTTAGGTGCACAAAATAGTTAATGCTAGATCAATTTCTCGACGCTTCACCCAATTTTGGAGTTGACGGCTTTTTATTATTGTTGGTTTTGGTGGCTTTGGAAGCTGTACTTTCGGCTGACAACGCGATCGCCCTGGCGTCTATCTCTAAAGGTTTGGAAGATGCCAAGCAACAGCAAAAGGCTCTCAACGTTGGTTTGATAATTGCTTTTGTACTGCGGATCGCCCTAATTTTAACAGCTACTTGGGTGATCCAATACTGGCAGTTTGAGCTGCTTGGTGCTCTCTACCTGCTGTGGCTTGTTTTCCAACATTTTACTTCAGAGACAGACTCCGAAGGAGAGCATCACGGGCCCAGATTTGCGACTGTGTGGCAAGCAATTCCCATGATTGCTTTTACGGATTTAGCGTTTTCCTTGGATAGCGTTACTACGGCGATCGCTGTTTCTGATAACACTTTTATCGTCGTAACAGGCGCTACTATTGGAATTATTGCCCTGCGATTCATGGCCGGGTTGTTCATCCGCTGGCTGGATGAATTCGTTCACCTAGAAAGTGCTGGTTACATCACAGTTGGGTTCGTGGGAATGCGGTTGTTGGTGAAAGTAATTAATCCAGATTTAGTTCCTCCGCAATGGCTGCTAGTTTCCAGTATCGTCTTGATGTTTGTCTGGGGATTTTCTAAGCGTACTCCTGAGTCAGTCGAGATTGCAAAATCTCTAGAAATGGCTCTGAATCAGCCGGATTCAGAAGTTGCTGTGCGAGAATCACAAGGACAAAAGTCCGAAAATTAACATACTTTCATTTGAATAAAATTAGCTTAAATCTGTCAAACCAACAAGATTGAAGGCTGGTCAAAATGTGCCAAAGCCTTTCATACCGGTGACGTTAGTCCGGGGATGAAAGGCTTTTATTTTTTGGTAATATTGTTTCTTTCACTAGCAGATCGAACTCATTGGAGTACAATTAAGCCTATGGGAAGACAGTTATCAAAATCAGACTCAGCAATGGTTAGACTGGTGGGATAGCGAGGGGAATTGGTGGCTGAGGGGGTTGGCGGCATATTGGCGATCGCAGGCGATCGATCCGGATCTGATTTGAGCCTTGGTGGTGGCTGTATTGTTTGAGGCTTTAGGGAAATAAGGCGGGCGAGGGGAAGAGGTTGTAGGCGATCGCGTTTCACCTGTCGGTAAAAAATGTAACCTTCCGGTTGAGCGGCTGCCAGAAAAATTCGCAATGCACCAGAAATCTGAGTCAATCCACTCCCACAGAGATGTGATACGTCAGTCACCTACAAGTTCATTAGGAATCAATACAGGATTACGGCTCTTCCGAATTCTCTCAGAGCCGCCAAGACTAAGATTTTGTTCGGCTTTAATAACCCTAAGCTGCGCCATTTTATGATGATATCGTCGAAACTTATCCTTTAACTGTTGATCAATCATAGTTGTTTGAAACTGGGAATCCTGGGACATTAACAACATTTCAGGTTTTATTTCAATATCATTAGCGCCAATAAAAGTGTTCACAAGAACCTGAAATGTCAAGGGTTTTTTATGGTCAAGGTGGCTCTCATAAATAGCTACTTTATCACCAGTAATATCGCATTCAACTCTTCCATCCTGATCGGCAAACTTTTCAAAGAATCTTTTTTTAGTTAGCCGCAGATCATCTTGAACAGCAGCACGGCAGGCTTCTAAAAAATCTTGCTCAATAGACTTTACTTTAGCAGAAATCGCTGTGCGATAAGAAAAATCCGTTCGAGAGCCATCTGTTCTTTCTATCCAAAAGCAACTTGTCGGCATATCTGTTCTATCTTTGTACAAACGTTTTACCCCACATCCAATCTTTTTATCTGCTTCAGGATGGCGCTCCAGAAGAGCCAGTAACATATCGCGATCGTCACCTGCTATGGTTTGACCATTTCGATAGCGCTCCAACATATTTCTGAAATGCTCAATAGCATCTTTTTGGAATTTGAACTCTATTCCCTTGAGAACAATTGGTTGCCTTGCCATTTAAACTCCCTACCAGTTTTCTATGACGTATAACTTAAATTGTATCGCAGATGTGTTACCCTAGATCATAATAAGCGATATCTGCAAGACATAGGAGTTCAAAAAGTCCCTGCTTATCTCTCCTAACCTCAATTCTCGAATGTCGAATGTCTAGACGCGATAATTTACACTTCTCCCTACGTTGCACCCTCGAAAAAGACGGGTGGACAATTACGGACGATCCTTTAGTCTTAGTGTTAGAACAGACACTTTTGAAAGCCGACTTAGGAGCAGAAAAGTTTTTTACTGCGGAAAAAGAAGGGCAGAAAATCGCTGTTGAAATCAAAGACTTCGATTCACCCTCAGTCATCAGTGAACTGGAAAAAACGATGGGACAGCTTCAGCTTTACCAATGGGCATTGGAAGGGCAAGAGCCGGAGCGTCAGTTGTTTTTAGCTGTGAGCCAAGCGATATACATTAAACACTTTCAAAAACCGATTTTTCAGTTAGCCGTCCAGCGAAATAAAATTAACTTATTAGTTTACGAACCAAATCAAGAGGTGATTCTCCAATGGATAACTCACTAAGCTATGCAGACATCCTCAAAAAAACCCTGCAAGAAGCAACTCGCGCCCAACCCCGTTTACAAGCGATCCAGCTTTACCCCGTCTGTGATGTCGATTCGGGTCAGTTTCTGATTCTGGCTACAGGCTGGGATAAACAGCGCTGGATTGACACGATTCTGTTTCATGCTCGTTTAGTCCATAATCAAGTTGTAATTGAAGAAGATAACTTCGAGGAAGGTCTAAGCCAAGCGCTGATTGCAGCGGGTATAAAAGCAGAGGATATCGTGACTAGCTCCTTCCCTGACAACAGCGATAGACAGAAAACCTATCAGGCAGTATAAGGAAGAAGGAAGAGGGGGAGACTGAGAGACGAGAAGAGGGGGAGGATTTTTTCCCAATTAGCAATTAGCAATTAGCTATGGCTTAGACTTACCGACAAAGAAAGCTAAGGGAGAATTATCACCACAAGATAACCGAACTTTAGAACCAATGGGAAAAACATTTCCTGTGGTTGTAAGTGCATATAACTTTTCGCCAGACGGAGTTTTTAAACAATAACGATTTTCTCTGCCTAAAAATTGGCGATCGCAAATCACAACAGCCGAATCTTCATCTAAGAATAAACTTAAATCTTCCTGCCGGATCATCAATTCTCCTTCAGTAGAAGCATCACAAGGAACCTTTACAAATGAATCTCCTTTAACAGCAAAACAACCTACTTCTGTTTCCCAAAAATCTTCCTTTAGCGATGCAGACACAAAATTAGCTTGCGTCACAAACTCAGCCACAAATCGAGAGGCTGGTTCTTGATAAACTTCCTCTGGAGTGCCAAACTGTTCTAATTTGCCTTGACGCATCACCGCTACCCAATCTGAAATCGAAAGTGCTTCTTCGCGATCGTGCGTGACAAATACACCAGAGGTTCCCGTTGCTTTGAGAATCTCGCGGACTTCCTGACGCAATCTTAACCGTACTTGTACATCTAAATTACTCAACGGTTCATCTAGTAAAATAATCGCAGGTCTAGGGGCTAAAGCACGGGCCAGGGCCACTCGCTGTTGCTGACCCCCCGATAATTCATGGGGATAACGGTTTTCCAATCCTTCTAATCCCACCAGCGCTAATGCTTCGGTGACACCTTTCTGAATATGATGCTTTGACTCTTTTCCTTGATGCGTCAAGCCAAAAGCTACATTTTTCGCGACTGTCAAATGGGGGAAAAGTGCATAGTCTTGAAACACCATACCAATGTCTCGCTGTTCCGGCGGGACTGACATATTAACACTGGCTACAGTTTTTCCTGCTAAAGCGATCGTCCCTGCTTTTAGCTGTTCAAAACCAGCAATTAACCGCAGCAACGTTGTTTTCCCACAACCCGATGGCCCCAACAACCCCAGTATATCTCCTTGATGTAAGGTCAGGGTGACAGATGCCACCGCAGGTGATGCTGCTTGGGAATACTGTTTTGTTACACCATCCAAATGCAGAATTATCGGTCGAGCCATTATTGCTATAAATAATCAACAACTTACTATTCTACAATATACCAGTTTAGTGAGATTAATTATCAGAAAGGCTTGACAAATGTTTACACCTACTGATAAACTAGCAAGCTAGACTTTTTACTAGCGATGAAAAATTCTCAAAAATCACTACAACAAACAGCAATCAGGACAATCCAATGGCGATCGACCTTACGCGGTTTATCCGCTAGTGGGTGGACACTTGCGGTTATCGCTTTAGCATTGCCGATCGCCATACCAGTTCTCAGTGTCTTATCCAGTATCTTTGTTGAAGCTAAAGATACATGGCAACATTTAACCGATACAGTTTTAACCCGTTATATAGTCAACTCTTTATTGTTAATGATCGGTGTAGGCTTTGGTGTTGTCGTGATTGGCGTAGGATGTGCGTGGCTAGTAACAATGTGTCGCTTTCGGGTCAGCCGCGTATTTGAATGGGCATTACTGTTACCCTTAGCGGCCCCAGCTTATGTTTTAGCTTATACTTATACAGACTTTTTAGAATTTTCAGGTCCAGTTCAAACTGCTTTGCGTTATATTTTTGGCTGGAGTTATGGAGACTATTGGTTTCCTAACGTGCGATCGCTCCCTGGAGCAATCTTAATGCTAATCTTAGTTTTATATCCCTACGTCTACCTATTAACAAGAGTTGCTTTTTTGGAGCAATCCACTTGTACGCTAGAAGCTAGTAGAATACTGGGTTGTAGCCCTTGGCGGAGTTTTATTACAGTTGCCTTACCAATGGCAAGACCAGCAATTATAGCAGGTTTAGCACTGGCTTTGATGGAAACTCTCAACGATTATGGCACTGTTCAGTATTTTGGAGTTGATACATTTACCACAGGTATTTATCGGACTTGGTTTGGCATGGGAGAACGAATTGCAGCCAATCAATTAGCTGCCCTGCTCTTATTATTTGTTCTGGGTTTAATTTTACTAGAACGCTGGTCGAGAAGTCGGACTAAATATTATCAAGCTAGCAGCCGGTATCGCCAACTGCAAACTTATCAACTTAAAGGAATTAGGGAAATTCTAGCGGTAATTGCTTGTTTTTTGCCACTGTTTTTTGGTTTTTTATTGCCCGCGGGTCTTTTAGTCAAGTTGACCTTAGCTAATTGGCAACTCACTTTAGATGAACGTTTTTGGATCTTTGCCCGTCACAGTTTAATTTTGGCAACACTGACAGCAATTTTAGCAGTAGTTATTGCCTTGATTATGGCTTATGGCTTACGGTTATATCCTAATTTAGGAGTGCAGTTTGGAACGAGAGTTGCGGCAATGGGCTATGCTGTACCTGGTTCTGTCATTGCAGTGGGGATTATGGTTCCCATTGGAAAATTTGACAATCTATTTGATAGTTGGATGCGTGAAAACTTGGGAATTTCTACAGGCTTGTTGTTAAGCGGTACGATAGCAGCTTTGGTATTTGCCTATATAGTTCGCTTCCTAGCTGTTTCTTTAAATGCGGTAGAGTCAAGTTTGAGCAAAATTAAGCCTAATTTAGATGATGCGGCGAGAAGTTTGGGTTATAGTCCGATGCAAACTTTAGTTACAGTTCATACACCAATGATGACTGGAGGTTTACTAACGGCCATGATGTTAGTATTCGTTGATGTAATGAAAGAGTTACCTGCTACTATAATTATTAGACCGTTTAACTTTGATACCTTGGCTGTGCGAACTTATCAACTTGCCTCAGATGAGCGATTGGCTGAAGCTTCTGGCCCAGCCTTGGCAATTGTTTTAGTGGGGATGTTACCGGTTATTTTATTAAGTTGGAAAATTGCGCGATCGCGCAAGTCTTCAACACTATAACCGCCAAATCTCTTCCCTGCTTGCAGAGGTGATTGATTCTTTTAAAGCTATACGCCGACAGGGGTTGAAACCCCTGTATCATAGCGAAAGTCCGACAGGGGTTGAAACCCCAGTCTCATAGCGAAAGTCGTCTGAAGACGACTATACAGCTAGGATTTCAGTCGGTTTCAAACGACTTTAGCTATAAGAGGGGGAATTTATTCCCTGGCGGGTTTCAGAAGAATGTATCAACCCTTCTTCCCTCTTTCTTTTTCCTTCATAAATCAAGATGATCAATAAAAAATTAGCAATGTTACTCCGCACTACTGGCACGATCTCTTTCTTACTACTTACTGTTTTTGTCACCTTTGGATGCCAAAAACAGGTGGCAGGTCCCCTCGAAACATTACAAAAAACTAAGCAATGTCCAGGATGTGACCTGACTGATACCAAGTTAAGTGACATGGATTTAACCAGCGCTAATCTCAATGGTGCTAAGTTGGAAGGTGCAATGCTAGAAAAGGTCAAACTTAATGAAGCCTTACTCGATAGCGTCAATCTCAAAGGTGCAAATTTAAAAGGTGCTTCTCTGGAAAAAGCAGGTTTATTTTCGGCAGATCTCACAAATGCTGATTTGAGTAATGCAAATCTCAAGGGGGCTTTTTTGCGAGGGGCAAAACTGAATAATGCCAATCTTAGTAATGCCGATTTAAGTGAAACTGACTTAAATAGTGCTGATTTGACTGGGGCAAACCTGAAAGGGGCAAATCTGAAAGGCGCTATAATGCCGGATGGTAAAATTAAAAATTAAAGTTGATGGGATTCGGCGGTTTCAACCGCCGAATCACAAAGAGTAGCTTTTTGTTCAAAAAGCCTCTATTTCCATCCTGCCCGATCGGCAATCTTTAAAGCTTCGGGGTTATTTTTCCCAAACACATCAGGGTTGAGAGGGTCAGATTTGAATGTACCAAAACTGGCAACCGTAGGGTCGATCGCCACACCTGAAATCACAGGGTATTCATAATTACCCCTAGCAAAAATTTGTTGCGCTTCGCGACTGGCTAAGTGTTCCAAGAATTTGATCGCGCCTGCTTTGTTACGCGAGGTTTTGACTACACCGGCACCACAAATATTGACATGAGTACCTCGATCGCGCTGGTTCGGGAAAAATACACCTACTTTCGCCGCGATCGCCTGTTCTGCTGGATCTTTCGATTTCATTAAGCGAGCTACATAATAGGTGTTAACAAGGGCAATATCGCCTACCCCATCAGCAACCGCCTTGATTTGCGCTGTATCATTTCCCTCTGGAGGACGCGCAAAATTAGCCACCAATCCTCGCGCCCAAGCTTCTGTTTTTTGAGCTCCATGAGCCGCTAACATAGCCCCAACCAGAGACTGATTATAGATATTAGTGGACGATCGCACTAAAACTTTGCCTTTCCACCGAGGTTCTGTCAGCGCCTCATAGGTTGACAACTGGGTAGGGTTCACCTTGCTTTTGTTATAAACAATCACCCGTGCCCGGCGCGATAGACCAAACCAGAAACCTTGAGGATCTCGCAAACTTGCTGGAATTGCCGATGTCAGGACTGTTGAAGAAACAGGTTGCAGAATACCTGCTTGTTTTGCCCGCCACAAACGGCCACCATCCACCGTGATGAAAACATCAGCAGGGCTATTTGCACCTTCACTTTTGATCCGTTCAATTAGTTGGTCAGCCTCCGCTTCAACGAGGTTAACCTTGAGCCCAGTTTTTTTGGTGAAGCTTTGGTACAACTCATTATCAGTATCGTAGTGACGTGCTGAATAAAGGTTGAGAGTCCCGGTTTGGGCTGCGACAGGGGCTTTTTTGCTTAGTTCCCCCACGGCCACGACAGCCATTGCTGTACCGCTGGCAAGAAAAATACGCCGAGAAATGCTCATTGTTCTATAATGATAGATTTTTTCATCTGGTAATTGACACGATGGTCTCTCTACAGCCATCTATAGTCAGTGCTTTACTATATTAATGCAACTAATTCTTATTTGATGATCGAGATCGTAACTATTTTAGGGCTGACGCACTGTTGGTCAGAAATCCGGTCTCGACTTCGCTCAACCGGCAATTTTTTTTACGCAAAGACTTTGTTATAAGCTGTCGGGCATCTTGCGTTGTATTTTTCGGGCGGGCGGGACGCTCAACCCCTACTCCCCACAACAATTTCATCTGAGATGTTGCACCATTCTCAATAAGCCTTTTATTAACAGGCTTTCCGGCCTGTGAAGCGAGAAAACTCATTCTTTGTGGAACGGGCCCCAGAGCCCGTTCTTGACAATGGTGCAGCATCTGAGATCCTACGGATTATTTGTGTCTAATTAGCTCGTAAATTTCCACATAGTCTTTAGCTGGATAGTTCCACGAATTGTCACAATTCATGCCTTGAAGCATCAGTTTTTCAAATTCATCATGATAGTCATACCACAATCCGATCGCCCGATCGAGCGCCGACTCTAAAGCGCCGTAGTCTGTTTGGTAAAACACGTAACCGTTGCGTTCTTCCGGGAGGTGGCGGGTGTCGTAATCTCGATCGAACACAGTATTCACCAAACCCCCAACTCCCCGCACGACAGGAACAGTACCGTACCTCAACCCGATCATCTGAGTCAGCCCGCAGGGTTCGTAATTACTCGGAACCACAATCATATCCCCACCCGCGTAAATTAAATGCGACAGTTCCTCATTAAAACCTAGTTCTAAATGGCAGTCTGGATTGTCATTTAAAAACTGTCTTTCGTGCTGGAAATGCGCGTTAATTCCCGCTTCCGTCGCGGAACCCAAAAGCACGAATTGCGCTCCCTTACTCAGAGAGTAATAAATTGCATGGTGGACGAGATGAACGCCTTTTTGGTCGTCCAAACGACCGATAAAGGTAATAATAGGCTTGTCAGCATCGCGCAGTAACAGCCGATCGCGCAAAGCTTTTTTAGTTTTGGCTTTTCCTGCCAAATCATCCTTAGTGTAGTGGTGCCGAATATAGCGATCGGTCTCGGGATTCCACACATCATAATCAATGCCGTTGAGCACCCCGCGAAACTTCTCTTGATACAAATGCAAAGTGTGACCCAAACCGTAGCCGAACTCGCCGAGGTGAGCTTCCCAGGCGTGGTGCGGCGAAACCGTGGTGACAAAGTTCGAGTAAACAATGCCGCCTTTCATAAAGTTGATAGCAAAAGGGTTAAAGTTATCTCGGAGGCGATCGTAATCAAAATAATAATCCGGTCTGTGCAAACCCGTTGCTTCCAAAATATCGCTACCTCCCATGCCTTGATGTTTGAAATTGTGAATGGTATAGCAGACTCGCTGATATTCCATCCAATTGTATTTGTATATTTCAAACAGCAGGACTGGAACCAAACCAGTTTGCCAATCGTGACAGTGAATCACATCGGGACGCTTGTTGCTTCTGAGCAAAAATTCCAAAGCGGCTTTGCTGAAAAATGCAAACCGCATATTGTCGTCATTGCAGCCGTAATAACAGCCGCGATTAAAAAAGTTATCTTGAGAGCGAGGTTCGATGAAAAAACACAACTGCCCGTGCACCCAGCCGCACAAGACATCGCAGAGGATTTCGCCGCCGTACCAGGGCACAGCCAGATCCCGGTAGGCTTCGTGAAGTCCCCAAATGTGGTCGTACCTCATGCAGTCGTACTTCGGTAGAATAATCTCGACGCAGTGGCCGGAATTCTGCAACTCCCGGCTCAAGCCGTAAACTACGTCGCCCAAACCTCCTGCTTTGATGACGGGGGCGCACTCCGAGGCAATTTGTACTATGTACATTTTTTTTTCTCGCTCCTGGATGAATCAAAAAAATATTTTCTTAACTTGACAAAGTATATGAGTTCTCGGCAAATAAGCAAGTCGGCCATTGGGAATACAGGGAAATACGCACAGGTAGGGGATGTTAGGGCAGATTCGGGCGATCGGTGATATCGTTTCGGCTCAGATCTGAATTATTTAAACCGCAGACGAGGCAGAGAACGCATCCGTGGGTTCAATCTCAAATCGATTTAATACCCCATTTGCTGGCATTTGTCAACTAAATATTTTAAAAATTTTTGCCTAATTTGCGCGAAATTTTATCGCACGATGCTGATAACTGATTGGCACAGAGCACCTGTTCGGCTGCCAAACATCCACAGGACTTACGCATTCAAGGGGGGTGTTACAAGGGTTTGAGATTCTTCGTTTCACTTGCCAATGACACAATTACCTTGAAATGCGTCCAGGACTAATCAAATCAGGGATTCTATCTTGGAATTTAAACCAGCAAATGCCGTGTCCAGCATTCATCCAGAGACTCTTAAGGAGGCGCTCGCCGATGCCCGACACCAACGGTAAGGAAAACAATTTAAACCAACAACTGCAACAGCTAGTTGCTGAAGCCTGTTCGCATCCGCCCAAAAGCTTGATGCGGCGGGAAAAACTCAGCGAGATAGTGAGGCTGATTGTAAAATCCGGCAAACTTTGGCAAGAAGACACGCCTCATTACAACGATGCTTTACAGCAAACTTGGGTGTATTTTTGTCGCAATGTTTGCGAAGCGAACACCGCAAACAAACCTTACGATCGCAATCTGGGCAGCGTCATTACTTGGCTGGACAAATATCTCAAGATGCGGCTGAAAGACTTCACTATCGAACGAACACAGGAAAAAGTTAGACGTGATTTACCGTTAATTTCAGAAGACTCAGCAGAAATTAACCCGATCAATAATATCGAAAACCCGCCTACTTATTCTGACAGTCCGCTAGCCATCCTAGAAGAGACAAAAAAATGGGTGCGGGCCGATCCGGAGGGGGAATTGAGAAGCGTTCACATCAAAGAACGCCCCGATGTCACTTGCCAAATCTTAATTCTGAGGCGTCTTCCCCCAGAGACTCCCTGGAAAAACATTGCTCTTGAATTTAACTTGCCGCCGTCAACCGCCCCCAATTTTTATAAAAGAGAATGTCTGCCCCGCTTGCGAAATTTTGCCAAAAATCAAGGATATCTGGAATAAAGGCAGGACAAATCCTGTCCTAAAAAAAATCTGTCAAACAGGAAAACCGTGATGAATAACAGCACCGAAAATATCAGAGAAAAATCTATTACCCTGCCCATTACAGCCGCCGCCCTGCGGGTGGCACAGAAGTTTTCAAATCTTGACGGAGTGACATCCCCGGAAAAAAAAGAGCAAGTTTATTTCAACACTTTAGCTGTATGTGCAGTGAAAGATTACATGGAAATGATGGACATTCCCACAGAATTGAATGCCAGCGACAGTTGGAACGCAGCTATGCGCCTTTACACCGATGCTGCAGACTTGAAATTAACTCAACTAGGTCATTTGGAATGCCGACCTCTGAAGTCTGGCAAGTTTTGTTACATTCCGCTGGAAATACCGGACGATCGCATTGGTTTAGTAGCAGTTGAGATCGATATAAAGCGACAAGAAGCTACTTTGGTGGGATTTATGAAAACTGCAAGGGCTGGGGACTTAGCGATTGAGAAATTGCAAAGTTTTGACAAATTTATCCAACATTTGGATTGTCTGGAACGCAGCCGAAAAACTGTACAACTCCGCCAGTGGATGCACAATATTTTTGAGGCTGGTTGGCAGTCTATAGAAGATATTTTAGTGCCAAAAGAACCTCATTTAGCTTTTCGTTACAGCAGCGCAGTCGTGCGGGGCAAGATAATCCATCTGACAGCAGATATCTCGGAAAAAGCATCAGCAACCCTCGACTCTGTTCAGGAAAAACCTAATTTCTGGAGGGGTGTAATAAAACCAGCCCCAGCGGTAGCTTTGCTGGTGGCGATCGAACCAACAACCGATACTGAAACTAATATTAAAGTACAGGTGCATCCCGCCGGCGGAGCAGACAGTTTGCCGCTCAATCTGACTCTGAAAGTCACCGACGGCGAGGGAAAAACTGTCATGGAAGCTTGCGCCGGCAGCGGTAACGGCTACATGACTCTAGAATTTGCCGCCGATCGCGGAGAATGTTTCAGCGTTGTGGTAAAACTGAAAGAACTCTGTTTTGCAGAGAATTTTGCCGCCTAAAGTGGCTCGCTTGCCATAAGTTGTTCAGCATGGAAATTGAACCTTTCGGGCGGGCAGAATGCCCAGCCCACAAGAATTTAATCGCGCCGTGACTGTAAAATTTAGATGCGCCTGGGCTTATCAGTTGTTAGCCATGCCGAAATTAGTTGTTTTGAAGCTAGATGATAACTTGATAAAAGGGGTGCGAGTTTCTCTGGAAATCGGCGCGGAAGGAGCTCGCCCCGCAGTGGAAATCCAAGCCTTCCTGCCTCCGAAACCAGAAATAGCGGAACACTACGATCGCTGGCAGTCAACCTACCGCAGTTTGGGAGATTTCCGCATTAAGCCGATCGAAATTAGCATTATGGGCTCTCGTGCAGAACAGTTGTCCAAATGTCGCTTGTTGCGGGAACAGTTAAGCCAGCAAATCAATAGCTGGCTCAACTCCGAACCGTTTCGCAAACTCAAAGAAACATTGCTCGAACAATTAATGCCGTCGGACACGGTTCGATTTTTAATCAAAACTGACGACATCGATTTGCGGCTGCTGCCTTGGTACTGTTGGGATATTTTTGAGCGCTACCCGAAAGCCGAAATTGCTTTGAGTCCCCCAACTTATATAAAACCGGCTATCGCCAACAGAAATCCCGCTAAAGGCAGCGTAAAAATTTTAGCTATTTTGGGGAACAGTCACAAAATTGATATTGAGAAAGATCGAATTATACTTGCAGGATTGCCCTCAGCAGAAGTTACTTTTTTAGTAGAACCAAGTCGCCGCCAAATCGGCGATCAGCTTTGGGAAAAAAGCTGGGATATCTTATTTTTTGCAGGACACAGTTCCACCCGCAGCGACGGCCGCTCGGGTAAATTTTATATTAATCAAACTGAGAGTTTAACAGTAGAAGAACTGAAACACGGTTTCAAGCTAGCGGTTAGCAGCGGCTTGCAGTTGGCCATTTTGAATTCCTGCGATGGATTGGGAATAGGGCGGCAGCTTGAAGATTTGGGCATCCCGCAAACGATAGTAATGCGGGAACCGGTGTGCGATCGAGCTGCCCAAGATTTTTTAAAGTATTTTCTCCAAGCTTTTTGCAGTGGGGAACCTTTGTATGTGGCAGTGCGTCTCGCGAGGCAAAGATTGGCAGAATTAGAGTCAGAAATTCCCGGCGCGGATTGGCTGCCGATAATTTGTCAAAATCCGGCATCCCAGCCGCCAACTTGGCAAGAGTTGCTGCACAAAGCTGAGCCGGAAACTGTCAGCAATCCGCCATCTTTATCTCGGCTGCGCCGCTTTCAGATCGGGCTGTTGGCGATCGCAACTGCTGCTGTTTCTGTCATGGGAGCGCGATCGCTGGGCTTGGTTCAGATATGGGAATTGCAAGCTTTTGACCAACTGATGCGGCTGCGTCCTGCTGAAAGCTCAGACTCGCGTTTGCTGGTGGTGGAAGCCACGGAAATGGATATCAACAAATACGGCTTTCCACTGCCGGATGCGACGATCGCAAAAGCAGTGGGAAAATTGGCACAGTATGGGGCGCAAACGATCGCCCTGGATATCTTCCGCGATCGCCCTTTAGGGCCCGGTTATGCAGCATTAGCCGCTCGCTTTCAGGGCGATCGAAATTTAATTGGTTTGTGCAGCGTCAAAGAAACCGGCAAACCCAACAAATACGGCATCAAACCGCCGCCCGCACTGCCAAAAGAGCGCCTCGGGTTCAGCGATGTGGTGGCAGATGCCGATGGCATTCTCCGCCGCCACTTGCTGTTTATGCAGCCGCACAGCAGCGATCCTTGTACTACAGAGCACTCTTTGAGCGCGAGGGCTGCCCTCCATTACCTAGCAGCAAAAGGCATCCAACCGGAATCTCTTCCCAAAGATAAGATAAGGCTGGGCAATGCAGTTTTTGCACCGATTCACGGCCCTACAGGCGCTTATCAAAACTTGGACGATCGCGGTTTTCAAATGATGCTCAATTACCGAGCGCCTCGAAATTTTGTTCGCCGAGTCATGCTGGCTGAACTGTTAGAACAAAAAGTCAATCCCAATTTGATAAAAAACCGAATTATCTTTATTGGCGTGACGGCGCCGATTTCCAATCCCGATTATTTTTTGACGCCTTACAGTGCGGGAGAATCGCCTTCCCAGAAAATGCCGGGGGTATTAATTCAAGCGCAAATGTCGAGTCAAATTATCAGCGCTGTTTTGGATCGGCGCCCGCTGCTGCAAATTGCTCCTGAATGGACCCAAATGCTGTGGATTGTGGGTTGGGCAGCAGTTGGTAGCGCGATCGCGATTGTCAGCCGACGCAGGCTGCACGTGGTGTCGGGGGCGATCGCATCTGTGGGGATTTTGTGCGGGGTTTGCTGGTTTTTGCTAATCGGGGGCTGGTGGGTGCCTTTGGTACCCTCAGCTTTGGCAATGGTAGAAGCGGGTTTAATTGCGATCGTTTTTACTTTTCGGCCGAAATGACAATATGAATTGGCAATCGTTAGATGACATCGCCAACCAATAATCTCAAGGCATTCGAGAGATGTAGAGGTGGAGCATTTGGGCGACAATTCATGTTTCCCACCTTTGATTTTATGCCCAAATGCTTCACGCTCCCCAGGCTATTCAATTAGAAACTAAGTAGGTAAGCAAGATTAAACCGAATAATGTAACACTATGTAAATAGGTTTAAGTTAGCCAGTAAAGAGCATTTGGAAACTTTGCCCTCGTTTACATAGGGGCGTTTTTTGGCGCCGACTTACTTAGAAGAGATTTTGGTGAAAAACCCGGTCTCTGCGTAAGTCCGCAACCTTGAGAAATCGGGTCGATCGCGAAGGAGCATCTCATATTTGTAAAAACACTTCTTCTGGCTCCTTCCTTCTTCCTCTTTCCTCCTAGATCCTGGCTTTTGGCTCCCAACTTCAATTTCTAGCTTGGCGGCAAAAGTGAGATGCTCCGGATCGCGATCGGCTATTTTTGGTTATTTTGCTGGTGCAGATAGTTGTTAATCGCTTTAGCGATTTTTGCTTGCTGGTATGGGTTCATCGTGCGGGGTAGGGAGATGCGAGAGCCTCCACAAACTAACAGTCTAACTTCGTACCAAATGTCATTATCCCGATCTTTTGTTCGATCGACTTCCACGCCATAAATCTCGCCCAGAGAGTATTCTATTACTTTACGTGCCAACAAACCCCGCTGTTTAACAGTCAAGGTGTTTAAAGTTTCATCGAAGCTGTAAGTTTCATTATTTCTCAAGACGATCGCTGCGATTCCTGCGAGCAAAAATATGCCTCCTGTCCATCCCAACCAGCGATCGTCTTGTCTTAAGCGCAGCAAGCGATCTTTGGCATTTTTAACAAAAAAATTGATGTCAGAAGCCACAGCGTCTTGGGTTCCCCAATTAGTGGAGTTAGCAGTGAAAGGAACATTGCCAACAGAAGTCAAAAGTACAACTCTGGTTTTATAGCCGCATCTTTCAACTTTAGCTCCCCGCAAAGAAGCAAGCTCAATTTCTTTGATGTTCGACCCCAGTAAATTCGATCGCACCAACTGACAATTTCCTTGTTTGGCCTGCAATCGCTGGCAGCTCAGGGTTGCTTTATGATAATCAAAAGCCAGCCCGAACAGTCCAAAGGCTATGAATAAACAACTAGGCAACCAAAAATCAAATATGCTTTGAGTCTGAATTATTAATTCACTTGCTGTTTGCTTGATTATTTTCATTTATCTCACCTTGTGATTCCAAAAATGAGGCTAAGTAGGTAGGCGCTGTAAAACACAATTATGTAAACGGCTGTAAGGTATTCAAATGCCCTAAGCGTGGCTAAGTTAGCTCTGTTTACATACAGTTACATAGCTGTGTTTAATCCCGCTTACCTACTTACCTTGTTATTGCGATCGAGCGGAGCGAAAGTGTAACCGTATCCCTGAGTAGTTTGAATAAAATTCGGAGCAGCCGAATCGACTTTAGCCAGTTTCCTGCGAATCAGACGGATATACACGTCCACCACTTGCTCGTCTCGTGCGTCATTGCATTTCCATCCCCAAACTTTTTCGATTAGCTGTTGGCGGCTCCAAGCTTTACCTGGATAAGTTGCCAAAAAATACAAGAGTTGAAATTCTAAGGCCGTCAGAGCTAAAGTTTTCTCTTTCAATCTCACCTCCCTACTCATTAAATTTATCGCTAATTCACCGAAGACAAGATTGCGCGGAGTGACGGTTTTCATCTCCCTCAACAAGATTTCTATTCTAACTGCCAAGTCCTCAAGACTGAACGGTTGGCCGATAAAATCATCAACACCTGCTTTTATGATGTTAATTCGATCTTCTTCCCCTGTACCGCTGCTGAAAATCACGACTAAAAAAACATTCTTCCGTTTCTGCATTTCTTCGCAAAGTTTAATGCCGATATTATCTGGCAAATTCCCATCCAAGATTACGAGGACTGGGTTGAATTCCTCAAAGATTTCTAAAGCTGTTTTTCCGTCTGCTGCAGATTGTACTTGATATGTCTCATTCTGATAGCCGTCGATGAAATTACGGACGGGGGCGTCATTCTCTACAACCAGAAGTTTGGAATTTTGCTCAGTAGATATCGTCATAATTTTTGGCTCTCTTGTTAATGGTTCACACTTGAGAAAGTCGAGTAAGTATGCTGTCTTTTGATTAGCACCTCGATTCTCTATAAGGCGTGTTTTCTTTACTCGTAGATGCCCCCTTAGCTTGCCCCCTACTCAACCCCTAATCCCTTTAAAAAGGGGATTAGGGGTGGGACAATAGCGAATTAACTGGTTCGCGCGCTCTACCTAGGAACCAGTCATAATTATGATGATTGTTTAATTACCAACTGCCCTGTCCCTGCGAGCGATCGGAGCGAAAGTGTAACCGTATCCCCGAACAGTTTGAATAAAATTCGGAACAGCGGCATCAACTTTAGCCATTTTCCTGCGAATTTGGCCGATATGCACGTCCACCACTCGCTCTTCTGCTCCATAATTGGATTTCCACCCCCAAACTTTTTCGATTAGCTGTTGGCGGCTGCAAGCTTTACCCGAATGAGTTGCCAAAAAACACAATATTTCAAATTCTAAGGCTGTCAGGGTTAGAAGTTGCTCCTTCAATCTCACCTCCCTACTCAGTAAATCGATCGCTAATTGGCCGAAGACAAGGTTGGGCGGAGTGACGGATCTCGCCCGCCTCAACAAGACTTCTACTCTAACTGCCAATTCTTCAAGACAGAAGGGTTTGCAGATAAAATCATCGGCACCTGCTTTCATGATTTTAATTCGATCTTCTTGGGCGGTGCGGCTGCTGAGAATCGCGACTAAAACATTTGTGCGCTTTTGCATTTCTTGGCAAAGTTTATAGCCGCTAATATCGGGTAAATTCCAATCCAAAATCACCAGGACTGGGTTAAATTCTTCAAAAATTTCTAGAGCAGTTTGGCCGTCTGCAGCAAATTGTACTTGATATGTTTGATTCAGGAAGCGGTAGATGAGAGTGCGGATAGAGTCGTCGTCTTCTACAACCAGAATTTTGGCTTTTTGATCGGCAGATATTGTCATAATCTTTGACTTTATTGTTAAGGGTGCAAAGTTAGGAAAGCGAGCAAGTGTAGGAAAACAGTCTTTATTGTTTAGTCCGCTAGGAGTGGACTAAAGTTTGTGCAGTAGGGGCAATCCCCCCGTGGTTGCCGGGATTTCAATTGCAAGCGTGACTTTTTTGAATAAATTAAATAGACACATGACTTATCGCTCCTGGCGCGATCGAGTTTATGTGGAGCTTTCAGCGAAAAAACTAATTTTTTCGCTGTTTTGGCAATTTTTTACAAAATTTAATCAATTATGTTTCGCCGATCAGTGTGAAAGCCGCCCAATCTCTGGGATTTGGATGCTGCTGCATTGTCTCCAGCATGGCGTTTCGCAGGGCTTGAGCTTTGTTGCCCGTTCGATCGAGATTTTGATAAAATTTCACCATCAAATCGGCTGTAGGAGCATCCGGCACCGCCCACAAAGACACAATGACACTGGGCGTACCAGCCGAAATTAAAGCGCGAGACAAACCGATAACCCCGTCGCCGGTAATTCGCCCCATGCCGGTATTGCACGCGCTCAAAACTACCAAATCCGCGTTGAGGTGCAGATCCAAAATTTCCTCAGCCGTGAGCAAACCGCTATCGGTGCGATCGGGTGCAAGGGCGATCGCGCTGCCGAGGCCGCGAATGTTATCGAGCAATCCGTGGGTGGCAAAATGGACGATGCGGGCGTTTGGCAACTGCTGAAGTACAGCAGCTTTGGTAGCCGAATTGCCCGTCAGGGCTTGGGTTTGGAATAATTGGGCGATCGCGTTAGCTTCGGTTTCTGAATGTGGCAAAGCAGATAACTGCTGCAGGGGTTTTCCCGCTACAAGAGAAACTTCGGGCATAGTCGGATTTCCTACTATTAGAATGTCCCCAGCCCAATCAGAAATCTCTTGTCGTTTTTGGCGGGTTAATTCTAGAATTTGAATCGAAGGAGCAGTCAGAATAGTATGTTTTTCAATTAAGAATTTCCCCGCACCATCTTGCAAGGCCGGAAAGGGAACTAAAAACAGTTCACCTTGAGGAATAAAGATAATCCTGGCTTGTGGATCTGTCGGCAACAAATCAGCAATCGGTTCGATTAGCAGTTGATGGAGTTTTTGCAAGCGCGAGTGATTGGTGAGGCTTGATTGCACTTTTGCTGTTACATCAATTGCAGGTCTGGGAATAGTCAACCCTGCGGGCCAAGAGGATTGCCAGAGCGAGAGAATGCTGTGCGTTTCATCAACAGATATGACTTGCCAAGGTTCCCAATTAGGGGCATCGTCGTGGAGTTTAACTAAATCGCCTGGGCCAATTTTTAGAGTGGGATTGAAGTCGCGATTCCTGATGCCGATCAACTCGCGAGAGTCGGCAACCAAGTCTTTGAGCGGAGTATGTTGATAGTTGAGATCAACTTGGCGAAATGCAATTTCACCCGTCGGCTGAATTACCCAAATAAAAAGTTCTTCTAAAAAAGAAATCGAATATTCCACAAAAGTTGCATTTTGTGCTTTAGCAATTTGTTTAATTTGCTCGATCGTAGGCGGCTTAATATTGGGTATCACATCTGAATTAGCAGATAACCGAGCAGTCAGTAACTCCACAAAAGCCCGCGCCCGTCCCCGCTCCGACATTTCCAGCGCCTGTTCTGTTTTTGACTGGGCGATCAGGGCTTTTTCCAGGTGGCGGTAAGTTGCGGCTTGGGTTTCAAAAATAGATACTTTAAAGTTATCGTTTTTGCCCAATCTTCCTCGAAGCGATTCCCAAATTTGAATCGCATTACGGAGGACTGTTTCAGCTTCTGTAAACTGTCCAGAGTCAAAGAAAGCCAGTCCTAAATTGTTGAGAATTGCCCCTTCTGACGCCCTTTCGCCGATCGATCGCGCGATTTCTAAACTCTGCTGGCTGTATTCGATCGCCCGTTGGCACAGCCCCAAACAGCGGTAAGCATTGCCAAGATTTCGCCAGGAAGTCGCTTGTCCAGAGCGATCGCCGATTTCCTGCTGAATATCTAAGGACTGTTTGTAGAATTCGATCGCCCGCAAGTAATTCCCCAAATTACTGTAAGCATTGCCCAGAGTCACCAAGGAATTCGCTTCCCCATAACGGTTATTGATTTTCTTGTCAAGATTCAGGGATTTCTCAGAGTATTCGATCGCCCGTTGATTTTGCCCTAGGGAAACATATGTACGGCCCAAAGCGTTCAAGGATTCCGCTTCTCTATACCCAGAGTTAAGTTTTAGGACTATATCTAGAGACTGCTGCTGGCACTCGCTCGCCCGCTGGTATTCGCCCAGGGAATGATATGCACTCCCCAAATCGCGCCAGGAACTAGCTTCTCCATGAGAGTTGCCGGTTTCTCGCTGAATATTTAAGCACTGCTGGTGGCAATCAATTGCTTGCAAGTATTCCCCCAGGACATCGTAAATATTGCCCAAAGAGTGTAAAGAAGCAGCTTCCCCATCGCGGTTGCCAATGTCTCGCTGCATATTTAGGCACTGCTGATGATAATCAATTGCTTGCAAGTATTCCCCCAGGACATCGTAAATACTGCCTAGACTGTTGAGAGAATTTGCTTCTGCGTAGCGGTTGCCAGTCTCTCTCTGAATATTTAGCGCCTGTTGATAGTATGCGATCGCCTGCGAGTATATTTCCCGGAAACTCTTAGCACTGTTCCAGAAGGAATCTTTCTGGCGGCGTACTCTTGGTGCTCTGTTAATAATTTTAACACTACTTTTATCACGAAGAGAAAACTGAATCGATCGGTAAATCAACAGCACATCTCCTGCCGACAGCGCCTGTTTGTAGAGCCGAATATCCCCAATATTGCCCAGAAAAATGCCCCCCAAATCGTCCGAGCGTCTGCCAATAGTCAGGGGAACGCTATTGCTGAGAGACGCCTGTTTGTGTGTTGGGTTGAACCGGAAACCTACTTCCTTGCCATCGACATACCAGCGCCCTCCATCCGCTCGATCGCGATCCACAACAACCGCAACGTGATGCCATTGGTTGTTGCTGACAACGGGCAAAGATGGAATATTTTTTTCTCGGCGGTTGTAATAATAGTTTACCCAACTGCTGCCATCCGCTATTTGAAGGTTAATTTGGCCTTTATAAATAAAGAAAGACCAGCCCCGTAAACGGCCAGAATCTTCTTGAATACGCTGATCGATTATCTTGGCAATACCAAAATCTCCCGTGCGAATCCACGCACAAATAGAAAAGTCTTCTTTGCCTATCTCCAGTAAAGGAGTAACTGGGAAAGTAACGCAACCTCCAGTTAGCAGCAGGCTTTCGTGCGACCCGGTTTCTAATGGTTCAACACCACGGGAAACACTGTCAATTAGGCGTGCCGGAGGGAGATCCGGGCGATCGCTCGCCAAGTTGCCTGCTTCATCAAATGACCAACGGGCGATCGGCTCTGTATTGAAAGTATTGTAGACGCTTAATATCGAGTGTTTCATGGCTTAGTTGACTTCATTTTTGTGGAACAGGCATCTTGCCTGTTCCTGATGGGCGGGCTAAGAAAAGGGCCACAAAAAAACTTACTCTTTGTGGAACAGGCATCTTGCGTGTTACTGTGGTGAAACTATCCCGTGCAAGCGTACAAACGGATGCTGCAATAAAGCCTCCCAGTCAGCATCCAAAGTCGCCAGAGAAGATATTTTCTCAAATCCAGATAGCTCTGCTAGCGCTTCATACCGCAAATCATTTTCAGCATAAATTAGCAGCCGCTCCTCTAAAGAAGTAGCTGCCTGTAATTGGCTCAACAGTTTGCCGCGCATTGCAACTAATTCTGTGAGAGTTTCGTACCACAAACCGTGTTTAGCAAGCAGAAAAACGCGCTCCCTTAGAGATGCTGTTTCTAGCTGAGCCAAAATTTCTGGCTTCATTGCCACCCGCTCAACCCACCCGTGGCGGGAGATTTTTCCGCAGAAAAAGCACCACTGATACTTCTTGCCAATTTCCAGAGGAGGTGAATTTTCCGGCAAGGAAAAACTCGCAATTCCCGCTGCTTTTTCTAGCTCAAAAACAGTTCGGAAAACTACCTCTTGCTGTTCGTGCCGCAGCACAAACTCAAGGGGAATATCATCGGGCAATGAAGCCGGCAAGTACAGCCAAAAAGTCGGATGTGCGATCGCTGTCAACCCTAAATTTGTAGCGGGAATCAAAGCTAAAAAGTTGTGAGGATCGCGGCTTCCTGCGTCTTTGCGATCGCCCGGTGCTCCGCGCGCCGGCGGCTCGTAGGCGAGTACCTGTGGCAGCAAATTCGCTTCCCCCGATGATGAATCAGCGAGCATCGCTGCCAATCCAGGTTGAACCATTGTTAAAGCAACAAGCACATTAAGCGTTGCCTGCTGTAGGAGCAGTTTTGTTACATTCATAAAATATCCGCCAAGTAGAGGTGTAAAATCTCAGTTCGATCCAACTGCACCCTGAAAATAATCTTGCCAGATTTTTTATGCTAGCGTCTATAGTTTCGCGTAATTTTTTTAGTATATTTGCCCACTAAAATTCCGCGATCCTTGCTCCAGCAACCTCTACTTTAAAAAGGAAACAACTCAACCCAAACCCATAGCATCATTTTCACATACTAATAATTTACCTTTCCCCTGATAATACCAAACATAACCCTCTCCACCCCCTTTGCCAAAATGACCTAATTTTCGATAATCTTCTTCAATCCCCTTGGTATATCCTTTAACCAAATCGCAATCAGCTATCAAAGTTTCACCTTGTCTGAGCTCGACAACCTTAGCCGGTGAATTTGTAGCTGCTACAACAGTAGCTTTTTGTTCGCGCAAAGCTGTAACAGCAATTCTCCACCTACCGTCATTAGAAGCAGCCACTTGTCGGAATTTCAGTTTTTTAGCACCGATAACTACATTGTCCGAACAAAACTGAAATATACCATCATCAAACTCCCACTGCTCCGCATCCGAAAGCTCGATCTGCGTATAATGCAGAAAATGCCCTTTTTGTCTCGGTTCCAGTTTCACAGTACCAGTCCCTTGATATACGGGAGCGTTATAGTCCATTTCCGTTGTCAAAGATACCCACATATCTTTCAAACGGTTATCCGTTTTATAAACACCGGAAGTCAATTTTCCCATACACCAATGCAGCGCACCTTTTTGAATTATCACTCCCGAATTATTCAAGTTAATTTCCGCTTGCTGAACGAGGGGAATATTCTTAGTGGGATGGTAAAACTTATTGGTTTCAGGATTGATGTTATTTTGGATGTACCACAAATCCGTTGGTTCCAAAACCTTGATTTCGTATTTCATAATTTACCTCGCCTATTTACGTGAAATGTGTTAAACATTTGACCCGTGATTTGGAGATTCCGCGATCCCGGACTTATCCTGTGAAATTTATCTTTTGCAGACATCCTCTGCTACTGTTAAATTATCAAGCTATATTAGCAATAGCAGACAGCGCCCCTCCACAATTGTTGAGAAAAATTTATGCCTGCGATCGCACAATCTCCCAATTTACCCATTTTACAAGAACTCAACTCAGGATTGCCCAATATTTGCGGCTCCGAAGCAGAAATCAGTGCCGCAGCCAATAGCAACGAACCTGTCTTTCTACCTACCACAAATCTGCGCTTGGAAAAGATTCAAGCCGGATTCGCCTGCGCCCTGCATATGCACCAACCGACAATTCCTGCAGGTGCAAACGGCGAACTGATCAGCAATCTCCAGAATATGTTTGAACATCCCAACCAAGGAGACAACCACAACGCCGCAGTCTTTGCTTGGTGCTATTCCCGCATGGGAGAATTCATTCCCCAACTGATTGCCGAAGGCTGCAACCCGCGAATTATGCTCGACTATTCGGGCAATTTATTGTGGGGATTGCGACAAATGGGACGCGACGATATCTTCAACAATCTCAAGCGGATTACCTGCGATCCTCAATATCAACCCCACGTAGAATGGCTGGGGACAATGTGGAGTCACGCCGTCATTCCCTCAACTCCCATTCCCGACATTAAACTTCAAATTCAAGCATGGCAACATCATTTTGCGGCAATTTTTGGCTTGGATGCCCTGAAGCGCGTTAAAGGTTTTTCGCCCCCAGAAATGCACTTTCCCAATCATCCAGATACACTGTACGAATACATCAAAGCTTTGAAAGAATGCGGCTACCGCTGGCTGATGGTGCAGGAACATTCTGTAGAAAATCCCGACGGTTCGGGATTGTCGCAAGACCAAAAATATATTCCCAACCGTTTAGTTGCCCGCAATTCTCACGGCGAAACAATCAGCATCACGGCTTTGATTAAAACCCAAGGTTCGGATACGAAATTGGTGGGTCAAATGCAGCCTTATTACGAAGCAAAAGGACGCAATAAACAGCAAATTGGCAATATTACAATTCCTTCTTTAGTCACTCAGATTGCCGACGGCGAAAATGGCGGCGTGATGATGAATGAATTTCCCAGCGCCTTTTTCAAAGCTTGGCACGAAAACCGCGAACAAGGCGGGGGAAAATCCGGTGTTGTTGGTTTAAACGGCACTGAATATTTGGAGATAATTGAGGCGGCGGGCGTTAATCCTGAAGACTATCCTGTTTGTCAGGGAATTAACCAGCACAAAATCTGGCACCTAGTCGATCCTGATAGTGCGACGCCGGAAAAAGTGGAAAGTGCGATCGCCCAACTCAAGCAAACAGACCATAATTTTCACATGGATGGTGCTTCTTGGACTAACGATTTGAGTTGGGTGAAAGGTTACGAAAATGTCTTGGAACCGATGAATCTACTCAGCGCAGCATTTCACAAAAAATACGACCCGCTATTACAGCAAGATGCGACCGTTACCAAGCAGTTTGAATACCAACAAGCTTTGCTTTACAATTTGTTAGTGCAAACAAGCTGTTTCCGCTATTGGGGACAGGGAACTTGGACTGATTACGCGCGCGAACTTTACAACCGCGGCGCTGCTTTAATGAAGTAGCATAATTTATTGTAGGGTGCCTCGGAAACAAACTGTTTGAGCCTCCTCACATATCAGCGCAGAGACACCCTACATCTAGAAAACTTTATTGATAAAGAGAGAACTAAAGTCCTCCAGACAAACACAGACTTACCAATTACTGCCTACATTTCCTGCATCAACCGCAAATAGTTTTGCCGCATCTGTGTCATATTTTCCATCATTCTATTAGCCATATCTTTCTCAACATCGCTCATTTGTTGCCAAAATAAAGCCGATCGCCTCGCCATAATTGCCTCTTCCCACAGCATCTCCAAAAGTTGCGCCGCCATTGGGTTTTCAGCATCGATAATCCCACACAATTGCTCGAAGGCCCGGTTGGCTTCGGTGTGAGTGCTAACATCCTGAACCAGGGTTAGGCATTTTTTAAGTTGTACGATCGGATTTTCAGAAGAGTAAGCCATAATTTCACTAAGATAAGCGACAAAATTTACACTGATACCTTTGAGATTACTAGAGTTGTGACACAGCCGTAGAGTTCCCTAAATACCACCGCCAAGGCAAATCAATTCCTTGAGAAATCCCGATCCGCGTAGTTTGCACAAAATTTATTGTACCCCCCTCCACAGCTTGCTGAAATTCCTCGCTCCGGTGTTCCAACCGCAGCGGTTGGCCTGCAGCCAAAGGAAAACCGCTTAAAGTTCGATCGATATCGAGCACCTTACACAGTTTCCCAGGCCCGGCGGCGAGGCGCGATCGCTTCTTCTCGGGAATTCCAGCGAATTGTTGGGGAACCGCATCTACCTGCAAAGCTCGAATCAGCACAGCACTAGCAACTCCCTCTACATCGGTCACAACATTAAAACAGTGATACATCCCGTAGATTAAGTAAACGTAGCTCATACCCGCAGGCCCGAACATCACCTCATTGCGAGGAGTTCGCTGTCGGTAAGCGTGACAAGCGGGGTCTCCCGGGCCGTAAGCTTCGGTTTCGACAATAATTCCCCGAATCGTCTCGCCGTCAGGAAACTGCCGCACCAGAGTACAGCCCAGCAAATCTGGCGCTACGCTGGTAGATGGCCGCGCCAGCCAAAAAGATTCTACAATCTGAGTATTTGCACTCACTCAACAACAGCAGGTAAATTATGGACGTTAAGTTAGTTTTAGCAGTCTTGACAGCAGTTTTCACCGTTTGCTGTCTGTTCTTCGGTACAAAAAACGGGTTCTACGATACTGACAAGTATCACGGCAACGGTTCTGCTCACTAATTTTAGGCGTGCAGTTAGTTGCTTAAAAAAACCGCTGCCTGTTTGTCAGGCGGCGGTTTTCTTTCGATTTAATCGATTTAAACAGTATTTGCTAGTCTTACTAAGGATGAATTGTGCCATCTGGCATTTGAGCTTCTTGCAAGCTAGCATTTGAGAAATCCGCGCATCCCATCAGGTTGAAACGCATTGTCGCTCCTCGATCCGTTGCTTTCATATTGAAACCCACTACTGCATTTTCTGGGTTATTCTGTTGTGGAACAGCGCTGACATTAAAATCCATATTTGCTTCTTTTTTATTAGCCTCAAGGTTGAAAATGATGCCGGCACAGCCCAAATCAGCTCCTGTGAGGTTGGCTCTATTTAAGTTGGCATTTTTGAGGTTGGCATTGGTCAACTTGGCTCCTGATAAGTTAGCACCTTCTAGATTAGCTCCCTGCAAGTTGACTCCTTGCAAGTCTAATCCTTTTAGGTTGGCATTGCTGAAATTGCATTCGGGACACTGTTTTGTTTGCAGCAATTCCTTGACTTGGTTTTTTTGATTTGAAAAAGTTAGATATTTTACCGCAGTAAATACAACTGCGATGGACAATGCAGCAGTAAATAAATTCTTTAATTTCATAAATATCCGAAAAGCTTCGGGGGCTTTCTCTCGCGGTTAATAGATTTCTACAATAGTGCGATCGACCTCTCCAGAATTCCCACACTAAAATTGCAGGCATCTCCCACAAGCAGTATGGCGCAATTAAACATCGCCGGACTTATACATCCCGCCTCCTTTCCCCCACCAGTGCTGCTTTGAGCTTGGCACTCGCCCCCTCCGTCTGCTTCACTTTGCTTTGAGCAGTCCACAAACGGAATTTATTGTTACCCGGAGCCGCGCATTTGCATATACCTGCGGACTGAAATCAAAGAAACTTTATTTATATCCCTGGAATGAGTAAATCTTCGAGAGATTACAGCATGATTAAATAGAAACGCAATACCGTACCTGCGCTGTTAAGTTCTCAGCAACTACTTGTGTCAAAATTGCTTTGAGAAATTAATTTACTCTAAAAACTGTTAGCAGCAGCTCAGGTTCCTAAACCTCGCCAGAATACACCCTACCTATAATCCCGACAATTCGGAGCGGTAATGAACACAATCAAACCCGAACCCCAAAGATCGCGCTTCATGGCTCTGCTGCTGACAACGCTGTTGACCTTTCCCTTTGTGAGTGCTTGCGGTTCTGACGAGCGAACTTACGCTCCCCCGCCTCCTGTTGACAACACTCGCGCTGGAGGAGTGCAAACTAATCGCGCCTCCAGTCCAACGCCCCAAGCGAAAAAAGGACTGAGCAATGCTCAAAAAGTAGGGATTACTTTAGCAGGAGCAGCCGCCCTTTACTACATCTACAATCAGTACAAAAATAAACAAGAAAAGGGGCCGCAGGGAAAACATTACCTTTCCAAAAACGGTCGCGTTTACTACCGCGATGCCCAGAATCGCGCGGTCTGGGTAACGCCCCCGCCTGAAGGAATTAAAGTTCCGGAGTCCGAGGCAGCGCGTTACCGCGAATTCCAGGGGTACAACAACCAAACTACCGGTCGAGACCTTACTACCTTGCCGGAAGCTACAGCTCCTGTTCCGGCACAGTAGTCTAAGCATTTGACATTTTAGATTGCAGGTTCCCTGAGTTTCACTTATATCTGGGATTGCCAATCTAAAACAGTTGTTTTTCAACACATAAAAAAGAGGAACTTTATCATGGTAGACGGATTTTTGCGGAAGTTAAAAGATGCGATCGTCGGACCAGACGGCGAGCAAGTCGATGCTGATGGCTATTACGAAGATGCCTCAAATCCCCGACAGTACGGCAACGTGACTCCAGCCAGCGAAGACCCCTACGGCGACCCGGCTGAGTACGGAGAGTACGGCAACCTTACTCCAGCCAGCGAAGACCCCTACGGCGACCCGGCTGAGTACGGAGAGTACGGCAACCTGACCCCGGCAAGCCAAGACCCCTACGGCGACCCCGCAGACGACGCCGGTACCGACTACGCACAGTTCGGCAACGTGACTCCAGCGAGCGAAGACCCCTACGGCGACCCGGCAGACTACGTAGCGGATGCTGGAATGTTCGGCAATGTGATCCCGGCGAGCGAAGACCCCTACGGCGACCCGGCGGATGAAGAAGGCTTTAGTTAAGTAAGTTAGCTAGAAAAATTACCTGGTAA
>NZ_JAUBSD010000032.1:7344-24871 GCF_036704575.1 Microcoleus sp. K5-D4 | reverse complement strand
AGCGAAGACCCCTACGGCGACCCGGCGGATGAAGAAGGCTTTAGTTAAGTAAGTTAGCTAGAAAAATTACCTGGTAAGCAACCGCACCCCTGTAGGGGTGTTTTTTTTGCCAGTTCTTTTTGCTAGTTCTCAAAAACGGAGAGGGTGGGATTTGAACCCACGGAACCTTGCGGTTCACCTGATTTCAAGTCAGGCGCATTCGACCACTCTGCCACCTCTCCTGGCGCATAAATTTTATCATACCAGCAAATGTCTCTAACTACAAATAGCCGCAGATTCAGTGCGCCGATAAAGAATTTGTTCTCTTTCTACCGCGCAATCTTCGCCTACCCATACCAGAGACACTTCCGACACTGCTCCATTTTCCAGCAGGACAATCGAGAAATTCCGCAATTTCGAGTACTCTCTCTCCACAATTCGCGGTACGCAGGCCGCATTCAAATAAACTGTACCCTCCGCACTCACCTCCAGCGACTTCCGCAACTCCTGCTTCGTGTGCCGCAGTTTGTGGTGCATATGACCAAAAGTTACCAGCGGTATGTGCTTTCCTGTGGTACGAGTTCGATCGATCGCCTCCGCAAAATCCGGGTCGCCCCAATCCCCTCCCAGCGGCTTCCAATCTCGCCCGCAGGGGTCTTCAGGAGCCTCTCCCAGCCCCGTCGGCCCCGTGTGACCCAAAAAAATCACATTTTCGCAGTCCGCCAAAGCCGCAGCTTCTGCAATGCGTCGCGCTGACTCCTCAAAACTCTCCACCCCAAACCATTCCGAGTAAAAATCCCCGTACTTCCACTCCGAGCCTCCCCAAGTAAACGGGCGGCTTCCCACGACAGTTACGCCCAATTCGGGAAAATCACGCTTCCCGTAACCGACGTGAGCTTCTCCCATTAAATCTAACTGCTGTTTTACCCAATTTTCTTGAGTGCGATCGTAAGGGCACTGACTGCGGCCCCACTCTGTCGCCGTGTACCAAGCGTCGTGGTTACCAAACACCGCTGCTTTCGGAATGTCCAATTGGGCGATCGCCCTCACCACCTCCACCGACTCATTACCAAAATCCCCCACAAACAGCACCAAATCAACGCCCAGATGCTTCAGGGCCTCGCCGTCTTCAGGTTCCCAGTGATCGTGAACGTCCCCCACCACCGCAATTTTGATAGATTTAGCTTTATTCATGTGATTTGTCATGTGCGATCGATCCCTAGCCGCTTCTTACTCAGCATAAGAAACAGCGACCAATTTTTGCACTCTCCCGCAGCATATTTTGGATTTTAGATTTGAGATTTTAGATGGGCTCAACTTTCTTCATCTTTTACTCCTAAACGCAAAAATCCTCTCTCCCCATTGACATTGGAGGCGATTGCCCTGAAGTTAAGCCCGTTAATTACCGACTGCAACGCCCTAACACTCCACCGAGTAGGGACAGCAACCCTAGAATGAATTATTCCTCTAACTCTGGTTCCGCCTCCATTTGCTCATCTTCAATTGCAAATTCGCTGATGTAATCTCGCACAACTCGCTCAAAAAACAGAGGAGCTGGTAAGCTCGACCAGTCGCTGTAATGACCGAAACTATAGCGCAGAGATTCCACAAGCGCAGCAAGGCGATCGCAATCATCTTTTTCCTGTCGCAAAGTCACAACAATTTCCAGAGGATTTGGAGTTGGTAATTGTCCCGTGAAAGGCGGACGGGTTTCAATTTGGTGAACTTCCAATCCAGCTTTATTTAAAACTTTGTTGTTGAAACCCTCAGCAATTTTTGCAATATAATAGTGCAGAAGCAGTGATGCCATTTGATGTAACCCGCTTTGCGCGAGGAGACTAAATGCAAAAATCACTACTTGTTCAGCAATATTCTTTACAGCAATATGGCTTTCTGTCGGGCGATAGCAACTTTGACCGCGCGATTCTTGATGAAGTGTTTTGCGACCTACAGACAGGTAAGCAACACAACCTGTTTGACTGATTTCGCTCTTTTGATTGCTTGTAACAAGCCGAAATAACTTCATTGCACTGGAGGCAGAAGGAATTTCCTTGGTTGCAGTCAGCTCTTCTTTTGTCCGGGTATCTTCCAGAGATGTTTCTGTTAAATGTCGGACTTTTTTATCTAGAATTCCAGGGGCGATATCTTGGCGAATCCGAATCAGACGTGCACCTTGCCACTCATCTTGCATCCGCTCGTACTGCTGACCGAGGTTAATTTCATTTGCATTCATATTGGGATCGGCAAGCCAAGGCCAAAGCTGTACACAATTGGAAGAATCAATCATTACTAATGGTTGATTTTCCTCCTCTACAGAATTGGAAATAATCTGCTTGACAAATTCCATAAAACGAATCTTACGCACTTCTTTTGTATCAGCCAGTTTCACGGGGGAGATTTGGGAAATAAAGGCGATCGCATCAGAAAACTTGCTCCAAGGGCTGATTTGTAAATTATTACCCTTCTCATAGGCGCAACACAGTTCAGACTCGCCTGTTTCCACCTTCAGGCGCACAGCAATTGGCAAAAATGTGTTGTCAATAAAACCGCGAGCGCGACCTTTCTGTTTGCGAACAATCGTAATTCCGATAATTTCTTTTGGTCTAGCTGCTACAGGAGTGTCTTTGAGCCATTTGTCAACCTTTTCCTTGACATCATCAATGCGGCCAGAATGAGCAGAAAGTAAATCTTTTAGAGCAGCTTGCACTCGATGGGAAAAATCACTAAGTTGGAGAAGTTCTTTCTCCTTAGTTTTTTCAATCGGTAGCAGAAACTGCACGCAAGAACCGGCGATTGTAGCCAGTGCTTGACGGGATGAGGGTTTATTCACCGAATCGTCATGTTTCTTGTCTGGATACCATTCCCGTGCCATTACGAGGCAAAAAGTTCGCTGTTTGCGTAAAGCAAGTTGTTTGACGATCGAATCCCAGGCTTCTATGCGGTGACGCGATCGCTCTTTTGCTGTCAAATTTGCACCGGGCAATGACTCTTTGGGCCCGTGAGTATTTGCTGGCAAACGATTAGCCATGAGTTCGATCGTATCACCCCAGAGAACGCGAATCATCGCTTGCAGCATTTTCAATTCGGTTTGACATTGTTCTTCGTAAAAGATAACAAGTAACAATTTTTCATTAGCATATAGTCGGCGCATAGCTTCCTGGTTTGCCTGAATTATCGCCTTAAGTTCATCAGTCTGGTTGAGACACTTAGAGTGAAATTTTAGGGTTTTTCTACCACCCCAAATTTTCTCTAAATTCATATCGAGATGTTTAGCCAGCAAGCTGTTTAATGGATCGTCTTTCAAGCTTTCTTTAAATTTTTCCAAGTATTTGGGAGTAAAATCAGGACAGTCACCTTTTTCAAGGATTTCTAAAGCAGCACCTAACAAAGTAGGCAAATTAATCATGCGCGAGGCTGTATCGTCTTTTGTGTGACTTGTGCCTTTGATTTTTACTTCCGAGTAATTATCGAAAGGTTTGAAGCCGAGCCGGTTCAGAATTTCAGCAATCTTTTCAAAAGCTTCTAATTTATCAATCTCTGGTACGCCTGCGTCAATTCCGTGTTTTCCTTCTTGCAATCCGTTGCGGTAAGTTAATACTACTTTACAGCTTGCTGTTGAAGCTTTACCCAATGCAATTTGAGAACCATCAATATTTTGACCGTCAGGTGTTTTTAGCGGGAGTTTTAGCTTGCTACGCAATGCTTCTAAATCTTTATCGATCGCCCAAAACCAATTTTTCTTTTTGTCCGGTTGATTTTTCTCCGGTTTTTCGGAATCGGAAAGCACCGTGTAGCGAAATGCGCGATCGCTATAATCATCAGAAAAGACAAAGCCGCTAATATTTGCTGAGTTATAGCCCGCAGGTTTTAACTGACCCACCCAGCGGCGTTTGGAAACATCTATCTTCAATAAAGGCTGGTGCAAAGAAGGATAGGTTACGACTTCTAACCGTACCACCAGACTGAATTTTCCTGTGTGTTTGAGTAGAGTAATGGGATCGGTAATCAATTCTGCCGTTCCAGTTGTGAGACGCCCGCCGCTAGAAATAACCCGCTTCATTGTTCCTAGCCCCTGAAAAATCTCTTTTCCGGCGATCGCGCGAGCTGCATAATCGACTAACACCCGATAATCATAAGTCTTTCTAGCCTGAGCTGTTCCTGTTGCTTCTGACCATTTCCAAGGTAAAACTTGAGACTCCGACGGAGTAATTGTTAACAACTCCTTTCGATCGTGCAAATCTTCCAAACGGTCGATAACTTCCAATAGCCCACCTTCTTTTTCTGAAAAAGGTTTTAGGAAATTTGTGATCCACTCGTTGATAATTGGGCGTAACGCTTTCTGGAGATCTTGTGTACTTTCGGAATTTAAGTAAGCAAATGGTTCCGGCTCTTTTACACTTTTGGAATTCAACCAAGACAGACTCAAACCTACATTTGACTGAATCCGCGCTGCACTGTCAAGTCCTACTTCTAACAAACCTCGCAGCGAGGCATAAGGGAGATTTTTGATGGTTGAATCACCGTTGCAAATAGCTTTCTGGATGGTTGAAAGCTCATGCAAAGCAGCTTTTGTCCAAGCTAGTGTCAAGCCTTTGACTGTTACTGGCTCGATGTCATCTGGCACGGTAAAAGCTAGGGGAATCTCTTTCAAACTCTTATTTGCAAGAGGAATGTAAAGGGTGTCTGAAAGCACAGTCGCTTCAGTTTCTTCGTCATCATCGGATTCGATTTCGTCAAAAAATTCGTCGTTCATGGTTGCATCTCCAATAATACAATACGGTTCAGTTAAGCCCGATCCCCCCTAGCCCCCCTTAATAAGGCTACCGTGTACACACAAGTTGATTATGAGCTAGTTTCCACCCCAAAAAGAGCGATTCAAACTGCCGAAGTCCGTGAACAATGGTAGGCATTCCAGGAGGTCTTTGAGAACTATAACCAGACCAACCCCCAAGTCGAGCAATTAACCAAGTAGCCCAAGGCAAGGAGGCGGGAGGATAGGGGTTTTGTAATTTTTTCGTGCGTCCTTGAAGAGAGGGTTCAATCACTTCTAAGCATTGCTGTTGCTCGTCAGAGAAGGTAAGAGAAGCTGGTAAGTCAGAGTTATCGCGCCCTTCAACCATTTGTAAAGTTCTCACAGCCACTCCTAAAGCCAGGACGGTAAGTCGTTGAATGGCCGTCACAGACTCTAATTGGGTAGCTTCAAGATTTAATCCGGCTTTTTTTAGCGTGGCAAAAAGTTGTTCAATGCGCCATCGCCATCGATACCATTCAATAACTTGCAGTGCTTGTTCTAAGCAAACTACCCTGTGGGTTGTGAGTAATCGCCAGTGAATTGCTTCTTGCCCCGGTGGGGGATTAACTTCTATTGCTTCAACTGCGTAAAGAGGGATACTAGGCGGATAATCTCGTGCATTCAATTTATCGGGACGCTGGATCTTAACACTAACACAACGAATAATCAGCAATGCTTCTCTCGCTGTCCTACCAATGCGTGGGTCGGCGGGTACATCAATTGTATAAGTCCCCACACAAGGTTGTTCTCTTAAATAGGTATAAAGCGATTGAGATTGTCCTAACAACCGACGGTCTTGACAAACCCGCACCAATACATGATTATGTTGGTTAGGAACCGTCGCCCATTCTTCGTACAAGTCACTTTCGCGATCGCCGATGTGAGTCACCATCGTTGCACCACCGTTACTTAAGTACCATTGACTGCGCTCGGCAGATGCTAGCCACTTGTAAGATTCTTTCTGCTCTATGGGCAAATTTTGATACTGCCGTTCATGCTTATCTTGACGAGCTAAGTCTCGACTCCACAGTTGCACTGTGCTTAACCCTAATGGGAAACCGCTTTCGCTATCTAAAACCAATGTAGGATGTAGATAAAAGCCTATATCTGTGTTGTTGCCGACTACTCCTAATTGCTCGGGTTTTAGTCGGCCTGCATGAGATTGTAAGTTAATTTCAGTGCTATCACTTATCGCTAATACGTGCCGTCCTTCTACTTGCTGTTGGCAATGATCCGAGAGGCTCCGTACTAATTCTGATACTGTCACGTTTTCATTCTCCAAAAAGCGATAGTATCCCACTTGTTCAGCTCGATTTCGACTGATTTGACGAATGTTTACCGATTGATGTTGGCCCATTGCTGCATACAATGCCGCCCCCTTTTTACCAGCCTTGGGTCTCCAAAGGCGGTTCCTTCGATTTGTTGGGCGTGAATCAGTATGGGGTTGTCCACGGTTTATACCTCTCTCAAAACATGAGTCTAGTTTACTTTGACTTGTGTGTACACGGTAGCTTAATAAGGGGGGGACAAGAGAACCTGGTTTCTTTGGTCTGAGTGCGTCCAGGAGTGCTTTCCTTCGCCGTCATCATCAGATTCAAATTCGTCAAAAATTTCGTGGTTCATAATTACATCTCCAATAAAGGTGAAAAATCATCAAAATCGTCTTCTTCTTCTGTCAAACCTTCTGAATCGCGTAAACTTGGCGGGTAAACTACGCCCTCAATGCGTTGCAGGGGATAGAGAAATGCACCGTAAAGTTCTTGATATATTTCTCGAATCACTGAATCGGGATGCTTGAGGCATTCTTCTAAAATAATTCGCATCTGAACAAGCATACTGTCCCGCCCGGAGTCTGGTTTATCTTCAGTGGATTTAATAGCCCAAGCTGCATCGACAAAGTAAACTTGTACCGGACACCCATTTCGCATCCCGCGCCCGATGGTTTGCAAAATTCCCACCATCTGATTTGCCGTAAACGGTTTGAATAAATCTTCACCCAAACGGCTAGCCATTAGAGGTTCGCGCAACAGCCGATTCGCCGTTTTCCAGAGTTGTTTTCTCGACTGTTTCCAAGCATTAGAAATTGCTGGCAAGTTTTCTGATTCAGTGAAAACTCGACTGTCAAATTCTTGGGTAGCTTTTCCGGCTAGGCTGTACAAAAGTTGTGTATCGTCAGTCGTGGGGTGGGGACGGGTGAGAAAATAAATTGTACCAATGGCTGCATCGAGTTTCCTGGGGCCTTTGGTGAAAACAATATTTACGCCTCTACCGATCGCCAACAGCGGAAAAATGATAATATCGCAAGTTTCATCATCTCCTAAAGCCTCGCACTGAGCCGTTGTGACGAAATCAGTAGGTTGCTCTCCGTTTTTGAGAAACTTAACAACTGCTTTGGTTCGTTTGCCGATGTCTGGATAATAATCGTTGATAAATTTCTTAATGTTCCGAGCTTGTTCGTAGCTGTTAACAATTAAGGCAGCTTTGCGGTAAATACCATGTTGGACGTCAAAGTTGCGGATTGATTTGTAAATTTCCGATTTCTGATTTCCTCCCCGCACCAGCGCGTCTACCATTTTTTCTAAAATGCGATCGCGCCGATCATTGCCAGCACCGCTATATCGGAGAGGTTCGTCGCGGGAGTCGCGATCTGGCAGCCATTTGAAGCGGTAAATGCTCTTTTTGGGATCGTGTTCGGTTTGGCGCGGTTTCAGCAGATAATCCGGCCCCGAGTTAATGTGATAAGCAGGACTTGCTTCGAGAAATGAGGTAGCTGAAGTCATTAAAACCGCCGGCCCTGTCAGTTGGCCATCTGCCTCAAATAACTGATGAAAACGGTGCATTAACATCCGAGGTGCGCCCACAAAAATAATATAAGACAGTTCCACATTTCGGGCTTGACTTCGAGTAGTTTGTGCCGATTGGAAACTGTATTTTACCCCAGAAAAAGACCCTAAAATATTCTCAGGAATCAGTTGTCGCAGTTCCGGCGTTGCCGTTGATTCGACAATCGGTTCCCGAATCAGTCCTTCTGCTACCATTGTTCTAGTTTGCGGTACGATCCGCTGATAGCCTAAAATTACAAAAGTGACGCAAACAAGTAAGGTAATTGTATCCTGAGCCTCGGCTGATGCAGTCCCATCTTGAAAACACAAAGGCAAAAACAATTCGGCAATTTCTTTGACAATCTTATCGCGCCGTTCGATTAGATTCTCTGCTAAATAACGGCGAAAATTAATAATTTGAGTTTCCCACTGATGTTTAAGGGTTTCGGGGTTGATTCCCAGGCTTTGAGCGCACAGATCCAGGTTGAGCCGATCGTGCGGTTCAATGCCAGTGCGATCGTAAAAAGCATGGTAAGCTGCTGTTTCCCAGAATTGAGTTAAGGCTCGACTTTTGCTAAATCCCTGTTTGACTTCTACCTCGTCTAGGCGATCGCGTTTAGAAGTTTTCTCAAAACCATCCAACAAATCGCTGACTATTCTCAGAACGGTTAATAACTGATTCTCATAGCGTTGGCTGACTCGCGATGAGGGCATATTTTGAACGGCAGTAATTAATGATGTATTGCGATCGCCAAATTCCGATAAATTGCGGCTGTAAAGTTCTACATTGCGGTCGAACAATCGATAGTTTTCTCCGCGAGCAAAAGGATTGTGAATTTGCTCTTGAATGGCTAAATGGATAGATTCTTTCGCCCCCGAAAGTTTTAAAGTTGCTGCACCGTAAGCATCCAGATTTGATTGCACCATATCTGCTTCGTCAAAAACTACGACATCAAATGTCCCGGCCATTAATTCAAAATAACGAATGCGCTCGCGAATAGCATGAGGTGGCACTTCAGTATCCATTGAAAGAACGTGGCCGACCCAAATATCGGCATCTAGCAAATCGCGGGGTGCTTTGTGGCGGCCGCACACCGTCCAAACCGGACAAAGATACTTTTTCATTTGCCCTTTTTTGCCCCCGCTTTGTAAAATTTCCTTGCAGGGTGCATAACCAAACCCCCACATCGAAGTATCAGCATTTGAAAACGCAGGCAAGACGCAATTTAAGCCAAAAACTTCTGCCTGTTCCAAACTATAGGCAAAGCCGCCATTTCCCCCTGATGCTGCGATCGCCTCGGCAATATTGTCAGCGTGTCGGCGGCGAGTTCCATCGCTTTGACCGACTAGCATTCCCACTTTAATTTCATGAAATGCTAGTTCTGCCATGTACTGTCTAGAAACTTCAATGGAGGGAAAGACAAACATCGCTTTATAACCGCGTTTTCCCAACCATACAGCTATTAATACGAGCAAAGTTGTTTTGCCCGCTCCAGGCAGTCCAATTAAGTGCTTGATGCCTTCTAATTCGATGACTGTTTCTTCCCGCAAACCCTTACCAGTTTCTGGCACTTTAAGCGCAAAATGTTGAACCCTTTTTACCCAGTTACCCTGTCTTTTTTCTGGGTGATTTGCTTCGCGTTCATCCATCTCAACTGCTAACTCGTAAAGTTCCGAAAGGGGAATGCGGATTTTTGCTTTCGGCAAGCGATCGAGGGAATGAGTGCGGCGCGGTGCAAGCGGGGCTGCGATCGGCCCAATTGGCACTCTGGCGGCTGTTGTTTCTTCACCTAAAGCAACGGCCATTTGCTGGCGGGGATCGGCAAAGGTGGCGCTGTAAAATTGGTGTGTCAAAGGCTGGCCGAGGATTTGACGGGCTTGGGCAACTAAAGGGTCTTCTAGGGGGTCTGTGCGTTGAAAGTGAAGTGTTTCTAAGTTAATTTTATAGGTTCCTTGAGTTTTGGTGCGGTAGTGGCGATCGTTATAAATAGCAACTGCGTGTTTCACTGACTGTTCTGTCACGTAAGCCAGCGACATCAGGCGCATATTGAAAATGGCTTGGCGGGCTTTTGCCAACGCGGGTGCATTGATGATACTCGCCATTCCCGATATCGTTAAAGGGGCATATTCTAGGGAATTAGTCTCGATAAATTCTGCCATCAAGACACACAGCCAGCAAATGCGATCGACCCCAGTCCAGAAATCCGGTTTAGTTCTCATATTTGATTTTATTTAACAACTGTATGACTTGTGAAACAGACAGAATTTCGAGAGTAGCAGCATCGCCTTTTTTATCGATCGCAGACTGAAAAGTAGAGAGGTAATCTGGCCGCTCCTCAATTAATTGGTCGCTAACGGCAATGATGCGGCGGCGGTAGTGAACCAGCCCCCCGATGCCAGTGCGGTTGAAGCGCAAAGCAAGGGAGACAGGACTGGTGTATGACTTAGCATCGATGCCGATCTTGCGACCGTTAATTGCTACATCGCACAGGTCTGATTCTGGGTAAAGTTCGGCATCTAGTTCGTTGTTTATGGCTGCCTTAAAAATTGCTAATTCGTCGATCGCCGGCCCAGTCCAATAGGTTAAAATTTGCGGCTGGGCGATGAGCAATCGGTCTTGGTTTGGGTCTAATTTCTCCGAAACTTTTGCTTTTGAGGAGTTGTGACCGAGGCATTGGCGAATCGGACATCGCCCATCGGGAAAAAGTTTTCGATCGGGATAGGGGCGCATCAGCGTACCGCAATACGCGCAGCGATGAGCGTGTCCGTCAATTAACCAGACATCCGGCACGCTATCAAAAAAGGTATCAACAATCATTCCCTGTAAAGGGGTTAAATCGTTGTCACGTAAGTAGTCTAAGAGTTGGTGTTCTCCGATGAGCGATCGGCTGCCAAATAGCGATCGCAAAGCCGTATAAGCTTTGTGTTGGCGGCGAATCCCCAATCGTTCAGTTGCCTCGCGCAACCGTTGGTACAGGCGGTGTTCGATGATATTATCTTCGCCAAAAGTACCTTTACTGTTGGCAATTACTGCACAATCTGGGGTTGGCACTCGCAAGTCTGGATCGATGAGAATTACTTGACCAGAGTCAAAATCGGCATGACAAAAAATATCTAAGCCCCACCGATCGAGGGGATATCTAGCACGTTCCAAAACGGTATGCACGCAAGCGGCGCGATCGCTTTGTCCGGATTCGATATACAGCCGGCCCAACTTGCACATAGCCCGATAAAGTTCCGATGGCATACTATCATCGTCTTGGCGAACGATGTCTCGATTGAGAATTCTTGTGTACTGTCGCAGAATTCCCTGGGCCAGCAATATAACAGTATCTTCAGCGAGATCGATCGTGCTGGCGTGTCCTGTGGGTAATGGCAATGTCGTTGTTTGCATTTGTGGCAACCAGGTTAGGTCTTGACCATCAGCCTCGGCAAGAATTTGTTGCTCCAAAGTTGCGTCGGGGAATGAGGGTAAAACTTGAGCGATCGCGGCCAGTGTCCAGCCTTTCTTGAGCAAAAGTGCTGTTGCCAGTCCTTCTAAAATCTGCCGAAACCGAAATTCTTGACCTTTCGGCTGTGACAGGAGTTGCTTGGATCTCCACGATCGCACAGTTCTTAAGGCAGGTGGTTCCACAGATAGCCCAAGCTGCTCAATCCGTCGTTTTAGTTCTTTTGTCAGAAACTCAGCAGTTCCCTGCCACTGGCGATCGTCTTCAAAGTACATAGATGTATAAAACCAACGTATTTACATCGTATACTGATTACAGTAAACGATGTAAATAGAGGATGTCAAGAGAAACTACTCAAAATACTCGTGGCTCAAGGTAGTCATTTACCTGTGAATATGTTGCTGGATAAAGCTTTCAGTCTAATTACAGTCAGGTAAAAACTTAGTTGAGTCCACTCTTGGAGCGCAAAATCTTGCTCCCACTGCCAGTCAGTGGGTTAACCTATGGCAAATTTTCTACCTCTGGCCCAACTGCCCACCGTTTTTGGTGAATTCAACTATAATTCAAAATACACTTGAGTCCAGCCCGCACCTTCCCCGGAATATTCTAACTGTGTTTACCACCGCACCTGCTCCGAACTTTACTCAAACCCGACTGCCCGACGACTTGTTTACAGCGATTAACGCCCTCAAACAAGAGTTGAACGCCGTCATACTCGCCCACTATTACCAAGACTCCGACATTCAAGACATCGCAGACTTCATTGGCGACTCCCTAGAACTTGCCCGCAAAGCCGCCAACACCAGCGCCGATGTCATAGTTTTTGCCGGAGTTCATTTCATGGCCGAAACCGCAAAAATTCTCAATCCCGACAAATTAGTATTGTTGCCAGACTTGAATGCTGGGTGTTCCCTCGCCGACAGTTGCCCTCCCGAAGCCTTTGCAGCTTTCAAAGCCGATCGACCAGGACATTTAGTAATTTCCTACATTAATTGTACCGCCGCAATTAAGGCAATGAGCGATATAATTTGCACCAGTTCTAACGCGGTTAAAATTGTCAACCAAATTCCGGAAAATCAGCCGATAATTTTTGGGCCCGATCGCAATCTCGGCCGCTACGTCATGGAACAAACCGGTAGAAACATGGAGATATGGCAAGGAGCCTGTATCGTCCACGAAAACTTCTCAGAAAAAAAGATAGTTCAACTCAAAATCGAAAATCCCGAGGCCGAAATAATTGCCCACCCAGAATGCGAACCGCCTGTGCTGCGCCACGCCAATTACATCGGCTCTACCACTGCTTTGCTCAAATATTCTCAAACCTCTTCCAGCCAAGCTTTTATTGTCGCGACTGAACCGGGAATCATTCACCAAATGCAAAAGCAAGCTCCGCACAAACGCTTTATTCCCGCTCCTTCAACCAATAATAACTGCGCTTGCAACGAATGCCCGCACATGAGATTAAATACCTTGGAAAAATTGTATCTATCCCTAAAAAATCAAACCCCTGAAATTACCATGCCCCAAGATATTCAACTAGCAGCCTTACAGCCCATCCAGCGAATGTTAGAAATGAGCTAACCGCTGGCTATTTTTAAGTGAATTTATTGTGTGGTGGGTTGGGCGCAGCGATTAAATTAAGTCATTGCCTAACCCACCAACATCGATCGGCAATCTGTGAAGCAGTGGTTAACTCTGTCTTTTCCTCTGCGGTTCATTCCTTTAAAACTCATCAACAATAAATGATGCCAGAAAAACTGATTGTTTTCACTCGCTATCCCGAACCGGGAACAACCAAAACTAGACTAATTCCCGTGCTGGGAAAAGCAGGTGCTGCCAACCTTCACCGCTTGATGGCCCAACGGACGATCGCCTGCGCTCTCTCTCTCCAAAAATCCCGCCGATTATTGGTAGAAATTCACCGATCCGGCGGCAGCCAACAACTGATGCAAGACTGGTTGGGAAGTGATATTATTTGTCAAAATCAAATAGACGGAGATTTGGGCGCAAGAATGAAAGCAGCGTTTGAAAAATCTTTTAATTCAGGGGTGGAAAAAACTGCAATAATCGGTACAGATTGTCCTGATTTGAAAGCAGAAATCATGGCACAAGCTTTTGATGAACTGAGCCAGCACGATTTAGTTTTGGGTCCGGCAAAAGACGGAGGTTATTATCTGATCGGGTTGCGGCGATCGATACCGGAATTATTCGGTGGCATTCACTGGGGAACCAGTCAAGTATTCGCTTGTACGCGGGCGATAGCCCAAAAGCTAGACCTCAATATTGCTTATCTTCCCACTCTTGCAGATATCGATCGACCAGAAGATCTCCTCGGTTTAGATATTAATATTTTGAAATAACTAAATTATATTTAATTTATTTTTATTATTATAAATGGTCATATTTCATTAGATAAAACTACTTGATTATGAAACCACAATGTCATAATATAGTAATTGTATTTGTCTAACCTAATGCTGAATCTCATTAGCAGTTAGACAGCGCTTGGGACAATAGTCCCAGGCGCGAGAAGCAGCCAAAAATTACCAACAAAATTAGCAACTAACAGATCAGATTTGTACAAAAGCCGCCCTGCCACAGGAAAGCCCAATGTAGGCGCGGGCCCGGTGTAAAAAATGAGCAACTAATAGCTGGGTTTTTTACCAAACTCTCCCACCTTAAGACCAAATGTAGGGGCGATCCCGGGGTCAAAAAGGGGCAAAATCAGCTTTGTACAAAACCCGCTCTCTCTCACGGGCTGCTTAATTCTGTATGTCGCCAGAAAATCCTAATATCAAAATTTCCATTATCATTCCAGTCTTAAACGAAGCACCTACAATTGCCTCAGTCATCTCCACCGCCCTTGAGGCCCAAAATGCCGAAATAATTGTCGCCGACGGTGGCAGCACCGACGGTACTACAGATATAGCAAAATCTTTGGGCGTCCGAGTTATCTCCACCGCCCCAGGCCGGGCCACCCAAATGAATGTAGGTGCTGCTGCTGCTACTGGAGAGATCCTGCTGTTTCTCCACGCAGACACTCTTTTGCCTCCCGGGTACGACTCAAGCGCGCGTCGGGTACTAGCTAACCCGTCTGCAGTAGCGGGGGCCTTTGAACTCAAGATTGACGCCCGCAATCTCAGCCTCCGGTTGGTAGAAACAGGGGTAAACTGGCGATCGAACTTTTTGGAAATGCCCTACGGCGATCAAGCTATTTTCCTCCACGCAGTTACCTTTGACAAAATCGGGGGTTTTCCCGACTTGCCCCTCATGGAAGACTTTGAATTCGTGCGCCAATTGAAAAAACAAGGCCGCATTGAAATAGTACCCCAGCCAGTGCTGACCTCCGCCCGTCGCTGGCAGCAGCTTGGGATCATCAAAACCACCGCCATTAATCAAATAGTAATCATCGCTTATTTCTTGGGAGTGTCGCCCGATCGACTCGCTTTCTGGTATAAGAGGCAAAAGAAAAATTCTTCCAAAAACTAAAGAATAGTGAACTTTTCTAAAGCTCGCCGTTAATTATGTAAATAGGAAACACGTCCCTGCGTAAAATATGACTTGAACGCCTCAACTTTTTAAACTGCGAGGACAAACAGAATATGGCCGATCCCAGAGATGCAGAGCTTATTAAACCCTTTAACGGCGACCCCTTCACGGGTCATCTAGCCACCCCCATCAGTGCTTCTGATTTCACAAAAGCATTCATTGGGAACTTGCCCGCCTACCGCAAAGGACTCTCGCCCCTAATTCGAGGCCTAGAAATCGGTTTGGCACACGGTTATTTCCTCGTCGGCCCCGAAATCGTCTTCGGACCCCTGCGGGATTATCCAGAAGCAGCTAATCTCGGGGGATTATATACAGCCCTCGTCTTAGTTCTGTTGGGCACACTAGGTATGTCTGCTTACGGTTTAGTCTCTTTCAAACAAGACAACACCAGCTACCCTAGCGCTAATCCCATGACGCCTGATTCCCTCAGAAATGCTGAGGGGTGGAGCCAGCTTACCGGGGGTTTCTTCATTGGTGGAATGGGTGGTGTCTTTGTTGCCTACTTCTTACTCGAAAACTTTAACGGCGTTGATGCCATTTTCCGGGGTTTAGTCAACAATTAGGCTTCACTCCCAAATATCCCTGTTGGAACACACTAACTTTAGTTTGGAGAATTTGATATGACAGGTTCCTACGCTGCCTCTTTCTTGCCTTGGATTTTGATTCCCCTAATTACCTGGGTGATGCCGGTGGTGGTAATGGGTTTGTTGTTTATCTACATTGAAAGCGACGCCTAATCCTTACCCCTAAAGTAAGACCTAAGTTGGAAAGCCGAAGTAAGAGGATTGAGGAACAATTGCTGTGAAATTTCTAGATAAATCTAGGGACAATCAGCAAAAATTGTTTTGAGATTGCTGGCTATTAGAAAACTTAGTTTCTTTACCCCCATCCCCAGAATTTATCTGTGGAGCAATCTTTCAGTTTTCTGCCTTCAAAACTCGTAAGTGCAAAAAAATCCTCTGCCTCCAGGCAGAGGATTTTTTTGCAAAGAAGACAAATCATCCGCTCAGAGCACACAAATTGCCAAATTCTAAGCCACAATTGTTATGGAAACCTACTAATGAGGAGACAGCGATGCAATTTTTCCCCGCACGCCGCATCTTAGCTCCATTCCTGATCTCGGTATTGCTGTTAGTGACCGCCTGCGGTCAAACCCAAACCACCTCCCGCTGGGACAAAGCTCAGCAGGAAAGCACCCAAAAATCTGGTAAAGCACAGCAGACAACTGCTGATAAATCAAGTGCTAGTAATCAAAACCTGCCCAAGAAGGCAGTTGCAGGCGGTAAGTTAAATAAATACTTTCCGGCTTCTGGCGGTGGATTCGATCGCGTTTTTGCTCAAGAAAAATCTGGTTTTGCTGAAGCTAAGTTGAACAAAGACGGTAAAAATGTCGCGGTGCTCTCGATTAACGACATCGCCGGCAACCCCAGCGCAGGTGCAAAATTTAAGCAAAGTACCAAGCAAATCAGTGGCTATCCCGCCGTTAATCAGGGTGCTAATGGTACCGCTGTTTTAGTGGCAAATCGCTATCAGGTGAAAGTTCAATCACGCAGTCCCTCTTTTACCGCGAGCGAGCGCGAAGCTTGGCTGTCAAAATTTAACCTCGGCGGCCTCGCCCGCCTCAAGTAGCAATCTCTTTTGTCACACTCCGCGCCCGACTCCTGTCTGGCGCTATCCAAACTAAGTTAGCCACAAAAAGAGTGTGAAGTTTTTGCCATCTGCCAAAAGTAATATCTTTGATTTTCGTTCCAGCAAAAGGAGTTTTTTGTGAGCAAAACAGTCTTTGAATTAGTCGATCAACTGCCTCAAGACAACATGACTGTCAAAGCCCTCCGAGCGCTTGACTTTGTGGTTCCCGGTGAGTGGAACAATTTAGTTGGCTTTGAAAATACCATTCGCACCGTTACTGGCGAAACTGACGAAGAACTGATCCAGCAAATTGGCGAGCGCGCCATCTACCTCTACAACGATAAATCAGAGGGCTACCAGCGCGCTCTCTGGCTCTACCAAACTATTGACAACGCCGACAAGGCTTTGGGCAGTGCCGCCCTCGCTAATAAGGTTGCGGAAAATGTCTCGTTTTTATCGTTCCTCGGCAATATCACTCCCAAGGCAGAAAAAGCTCAAACGATCGACCTTTCTTTGAAGTTAGTCACTGAGTTGCTCGCTTTTTGCCAAATCAACGGCATTCCCGGCGACAGCATCGGCGATTTTGCCGCATCCTTGGGCGACTACGGCGGCGAATCCCTGATGCGGATGGCTGCTTTGGTGTGTTTTGACGGTTTGATTCCTTTGGGTCCAGACTTTATCATGGCAACTCAGTCTTGGATTCAAAAGCTCTCTCCTAGCGATTTGCAATCCAATCCGTCATTTAATGCGATCGGCGGCATGATTCCTGGGGGTTCTCCCGCAGGCCAACTCGGCTTTATCGGCGAAAGCTTTAACTCGGTTTCCGGCTGGATGAGCTCTTTTGTGGGCGATCGGGGTTTGACTCCCCAAAACGTACTAGGCCACTTGCAGAATTTTGTAGATATTTCAGCAGACAAGGTGGACTACGTGGGCGCATTCCTCGACATGACTACCAACTACTACGAACACACTGGTGTTCAAACTCTCGCCCGCCGTTTGATTGAACGAGCTGTCGCTGAGATTTAGAATAACCAAAGGAGTTGTGATGTTTGCGAGCGATCGCCCTCTGAGAGTGTTTTGAGTTCAAATTTTTTGGAAGGAGCAATTCTCTCTCGGTTGGTTTTCGATAAAAAGTGTGCGCGATCGCAAAAGTCGATCGCCCCCACCGGCACTCACAACTCCTTTTACCGATCACTTTTAAAAGGAAGCGTTAATGCCAGAAGAACCGCAAAACCCTACCGCTGGAGAATCGGAAACTCCCAGTGCTTCGATCGAGAACGCCCCGAGTTCCGACGAACCCGAGACAA
>NZ_JAUBSD010000032.1:0-7244 GCF_036704575.1 Microcoleus sp. K5-D4 | reverse complement strand
AAACCCTACCGCTGGAGAATCGGAAACTCCCAGTGCTTCGATCGAGAACGCCCCGAGTTCCGACGAACCCGAGACAAGCGACTTTCCCAGCACGGACAAGCCTCAGCCGACTGCTAAAAAGCCTGCAGCCAAGAAAGAACCGAAAAATCCTACCGCTGGCGAATCGGAAACTCCCAGTGCTGCGATCGAGAACGCCCCGAGTTCCGACGAACCCGAGACAACCGACTTACCCAGCACTGACAAGCCTCCAGCGGCTGCTAAAAAGCCCGCAGCCAAGGCCGAAGGCGACAAGCCCCCAGCTAAAGCTAAAAAGGAAAAAGCACCTGCTGTTGAAGACAAGCCCTTTGCGGAATTTATTCAACAAGATTATTTGCCCGCTTTGCAAACTGCTTTGACTAAGCAGGGCGTTAAGGATTTAGAGGTGAGTTTGGCAAAGCAAAAACTCCCAGTTGCGGGTATGAGTTCCGCCGGGGATTGCTGGCAGGTAATTGGGAAATTCCAAGAAGGTCAGCGCCAATTTAACATATATTTTCCTCAAGAAAATATTCAAAGTCAAAGGGCGTTTTCCTGCGCTGAAAATAATACCAAAACTAGCACTTTAGAGCCTTTCTTGATAGATGAGCGCAAGGTAACACTAGACCTCATGGTGTTTGGCGTCGTCCAGCGGCTTAACGCTCAAAAATGGCTAAATCTTAATTAGTCAGTAGTCATTAGTTATTAGTCCTTAGTGGCGGGTCTTCGGACACTTACTAATGAGTGTCAGGGCGGGTTAATTGTAATATAAACTTTACCCCTCGCCCAATTTCTAATTTTGCCCTGACTGACTCAGAAGTCAAAAGTCATAGCTAATGACTAATGACTAATGACTATTGACTAAGGACAGATTTTCTTCGGATTTTGTCAAAAAATTGCGAGCTTGCATTATCCCGTAAAGATTAACATCTGTTTCTAACAAACAAGCATGACCGCTGTTAGCCAGCAGCACCATTTCAGCATTGGGAATTACCTTGACTAAAAGCTTCGCTTCTACTAAGGAAGGCAGCAGCCGATCGGCACCGCTAGCAATTACTAGCGTCGGCTGTTTGATGCCGCGCAACTGATTTTCGTCAACATTAAACGATCGCACTAACGCCAATCTCCACACAGACGTGTTTTGCGGTACTGCTTGCATCGCTTCTAGCAAAGCTCGCCGATCGTCGCGCCCAATCTTTCCTAATGATGCTAATATCGGCAATAAACCGATTACCGACAGCGGATAAAGGTTGGCCGGCAGCCACTGAGTCAGGTACGAGCCCCACTGCACCCAAGGCTGCTGTCGAAACGAAGAAGCTGGATTGACTAAGATTAATCGATCGCACAATTGGGGAGCTTCTAACATCACTTTCATCGCTAAACACCCCCCAAATGACTCGCCGCACAGATAAACCGGCCGCTTCGGCTTTCCGGCTTGCTTTTCGGCTTCAATTAAGGCAATTGTTTCCCCAACCAGTACATCCCAACTAGGCGTATCGTCCGCAGGTAAAGTTAAGCAACGAATGTCGAAATGATTGGCTAATTTAGGAATTTGGGAGCGCAGCAGCAAACCGCCCCCGTCCATACCGGGCAAAAATACAAATAAAGGGCGATCGAGTTTCGGGGGTTTGGGGGTTAGGAAACGAAGCTTGTTGTTAGCATTTGCCATGATTCAAGTCAATCGATTTTAGATTTTAGATTTTAGATTTTAGATTGGAAATCTGACACCAGCCAATAGTCAACAATCAACAGTCAACAGCCAACAGTCAACAGTCAACAAACTTACAAACAACCTCGTTGGAGTAATTCTGCAATTTCTCCTTGACAGTGGTCTGTGAGTTCAGCCACAACTGCTTTGGCTTTTTTGCCTTGATATTGCTGCTGTCTCTCGGCAGTAATCCAGTAAGGCTGGCCGATTAAAACATTAACTCGCTGATAAATTATCACAGGATGCCACCCAGAGCGATCGAACAGTGGTTCCGAAGGATCAAAAAAACTCAACAACTTGAGGGGTACACCCGATCGTACTGAGTGTTCCTCAAAAGAATTAATCGCCACCGGCAAAACCGCCAAATCCCGCACCGGCGCCCGCAAAGCCAAATGAGCAAATCCGCGCTGAAACTTCCCCACAGTATTGGGCCCAGTCACCTTCACCATCGGTTCTGCACCCTCTGGAAACACCCCCACCATCTCCCCGCTTTGCAGCAGCGCTGTCGCTTGAGAGAAAAAATGCTGCTGTCGGTGCTCGGGTGCTTCCAAGGGGAAAGCGCCGAAAGTCGTCACAACTTCCCTCATCAGCGGAACTTGACCCATGTAATGATGACAAGCAAAACGGATCGATCGACCCAAAGCCGCTGTCAGCAGCACAGGATCTAAGAAACTGCGGTGATTGCTCACCACCAGCACCGGACTCTCTTGGGGAATCCGGTCTTCGCGGAACACAAACGTCTGCGTTCCCAAACCAGCCAGGAAACAGCGCGAAATCAGCAATTTGCTCTCTGAAGACATGGGCGAAAAGACAGGTGCGACGCTATAAAGGTTGATTCCATTCCCACGCAGCTTAACATTACTTTACCAAGGCAGGGCTCCCTCAAAAAGTAGACTTTCCCCTGATGCGTTGGTTTGGTAATCCAGGACCCACTGCTGGTAATCACGTTGGTTTTTTCGCGCGTTTATTTCTAGTCAGCCGGCCCAAACCCTAAAAAACCCGGTTTCTAGGCTTCGGAATGCGATCGCCAAGTGTTTCGGCAGAAATCCCCCCTCAGAAGCAAAAATTTATCAAGTGTTGTCGCAACTTATTAAAGAATGTTTACAACAACCCCAAAACCAAGTTGCGGCAGCTAAACTTAGAAATTTACAGTGGGCATTGACGCACTGTCAAAGTATTTTTGGACAAGTCGTAATAGCAATCTCGCGAGGCATCAAATGAATAACATCCAAAACTATCGCCTTAGATGTACGCTCACCTTTGGCGACATTTACGGTCAAATCATTGTTTGGCTGATAGTCATCTTCCTAAGTCTAGCGTCGGCACTGGCCTTGTGGAGTAGCGCCCGCCAAATCTTCGCCTTGGCTACCGTCGGCTTGATTTTAGTGCTGTCTCTGCCCTTTTTGCTGTTTGCTTTCGTTACAACTCTGCTAAATAACATTGAAGTGCTTGCTGTAGAACCCGGTACGGAACCTCAACCTTCTGCAACGGGAAATCAGTCACTTCAGAATCCTGCCGAAAGCGCCGGCTAGTCCAATTTGAAATTTTAACTTTTGATTTTCCATTCAAATCAAAAGTTAAAAAACTTCCTGCTCTTTTGGTAGGAAGTTTTTTTTTGCGTCACGATAAGTTGAGCAGAACACTCAAAATAATTAAAAAAAATGCTAGAACACGACGTAATCATTGTAGGCGGCGGTTTAGCAGGTTGCCGCGCCGCAGTAGAAATTGCCCGGACTGACCCCAGTTTAAAGGTAGCTGTCGTCGCTAAAACTCACCCGATTCGATCGCACTCCGTCGCAGCCCAAGGCGGCATGGCCTCCAGCCTCCAAAATGTCGATCCCGAAGATAGTTGGAAAGCCCACGCCTTCGACACAGTAAAAGGTTCAGACTATTTAGCCGACCAAGACGCGGTAGAAATCCTCACCCGCGAAGCCCCCGGTGTAGTCATAGATTTAGAACACATGGGAGTCCTCTTTTCCCGCCTCCCAGACGGCAGAATTGCCCAGCGCGCTTTCGGCGGACATTCCCACCGCCGCACCTGCTACGCCGCCGACAAAACCGGTCACGCCATCCTCCACGAATTAGTCAACAATCTGCGCCGTTACGGGGTTCACATCTATCAGGAGTGGTATGTCACGCGCCTGATTTTGGAAGAAGGCCAAGCCAAGGGGGTAGTTATGTACCGCCTTCTAGACGGTCAAATTGAGGTTGTCCGTGCTAAGGCGGTGATGTTTGCTACGGGGGGTTACGGCCGAGTTTACAATACCACGTCGAACGATTACGCCTCGACGGGAGACGGTTTGGCGATGACGGCTTTAGCTGGATTGCCGCTGGAAGATATGGAATTTGTACAGTTTCACCCGACTGGTTTGTATCCCGTGGGAGTGTTGATTTCCGAGGCTGTGCGGGGCGAAGGCGCTTATTTGATTAATTCAGAGGGCGATCGATTTATGGCGAATTATGCCCCGTCGCGGATGGAATTAGCCCCCAGAGATATCACCTCGCGCTCAATTTCCATAGAAATTCGCGCCGGCCGAGGAATTAATGTTGATGGTAGTGCCGGCGGCCCCTTTATCTACCTCGATTTGCGGCACATGGGACGCGAAAAAATTATGAGCAAAATTCCTTTTGCTTGGGAAGAAGCCCACCGTTTGTTAGGAATTGATGCCGTAAATCAGCCGATGCCCGTGCGCCCTACCGTTCACTATTCAATGGGGGGAATTCCTACTAATGTTAGCGGGCAAGTTCGCAGCAGTCCTGACAGTTTGGTAGACGGTTTCTTTGCAGCCGGCGAAGCAGCTTGCGTGTCAGTTCACGGCGCCAACCGTTTGGGCAGTAATTCGCTATTGGAATGCGTAGTTTACGGCAAAGTTACTGGCGCAACCATAGCACAATTCGTACAAAATCGCAAGTTGCCTGCCGTAGACGAAGAGCGTTATATTACGGAAGCAAAAGAGCAAATTCAGGCACTTTTAGAACGTCCAGGAAAATACCGAATCAATCAAGTGCGGCAGCAGTATCAAGATACTATGACTGAGTATTGTGGCGTATTTCGTAGCGCCGAATTGATGCAGGAAGGTTTAAAGAAATTGGAAGATTTAGAGCGACAATATGAGGATGTTTACTTAGACGATAAAGGCAAGTTGTGGAATACGGAGATTGTGGAAGCTTTGGAGTTGCGGAGTTTGATAATTGTCGGAAAAATGATTTTAACTTCTGCTTTGAACCGGCAGGAAAGTCGGGGAGCTCATTCCCGGGAAGATTTTACTGAGCGCGATGATGGCAATTTCTTGAAGCATACAATGGCGTATTATTCGCCTGCAGGGATCGATTTGGCTTATATGCCGGTGGCGATTACGATGTTTGAGCCGCAGGAGAGGAAGTATTAATTTGTAGGTGGGCAGTGCTAGCCCTGTTAAGGTTGTGTAGAAATCCCTCAAACGTTTGAAATTGCGTAGCGGGCGATCGTTAAATCTTCTTCTGTTAACAGGTGATTGGCAATAAACTAGGTTTATTGCCGATCGCCACAGCCTAGAATGACGGAAATCAGTCGATCGCACCTTGACAGGGCGCGGTGGCAATGCGTACCTTACCAATTGAGAGGAAATTCGGCAATCTTTAGTCTATTCTACCACTTTTAGTTATCTTGAGCTATAATTATGTCAGATACGACATATGTGTAAACTATATAACTAGACTACTTAATTTATGGAATCCCAAGGCGAGAACAAAGATGTTGTTTGGCTCATCAAAGGCTCCGTAAAAACTCCCCCTTTTTCCGCCTCAGCGCGAATTGAGGCAGGGATTTTATTAAGGATGTTACAAAATGGAGAAATTTTAGCTATGCCTGTCTCTAGACCTATGCCAAGCATCAGCCCTCACTGCTACGAATTGCGGATCCATGATAGTGAAGCCGATAAACAGTGGCGAATTATTTACCGGATTGACTCAGATGCTATTGTCATTGCAGAGGTGTTTCAAAAAACTACCCAGAAAACGCCTAAGCGCGCGATCGAAAACAGTCAAAAACGACTGAAATTGTACGATCAAAGCTCAGGAGAAACCTAGTTATTTCAGGACTTCCTTTAGGGTGGGCATGGCCCACCTTACAAATTGAGAGACAATTCACCATTCACAATCCTTGGTCTGTGTAATTCATAATTAAAAGAGGTAATATTTACAATGGATGCCATTAAACGTCAACGTTTAGAAGCAGCAGGTTGGCGGGTGGGAGATGCCGCAGACTTTCTAGAACTTTCTGCCGAAGAAATTGCTTTTATTGAGATGAAGCTGTCTCTAATTAAACGCTTGAAGCAGCTTCGCATTAGTCAAAATCTTTCTCAAGAAAGTTTGGCTAAGAAAATTAAATCTAGTCAGTCACGGGTAGCTAAAATAGAAGCTGGCGATCCGTCTGTTTCTCTTGATTTGATGGTAAGGACAATGCTAGCGCTGGGAGCAACTCGCGAGGATGTGGCACTCGCTATTACTTCTTCCAAAAGCTGAGAAACAGACAGTTGACATTTGAGAATGTTATAGAATTTGAAGTTAACTTTATCCCGATAAAACTATCTCAGCCGTGATAATTCTGGCTAACTTCGTCCACAGATAAACTTAACGCCTCCGCCACTTGTTCGGCACTCAAACCCATACCCAACAACCGGGGAATTGCCTCCCTTCTTGCCTGAAATTCAGCTTGTCGTGCCTGTTCTGCACTCTCGGCTCTTTCCCGCTGTTGCTCCCCTCGCAATCTCTCTAATTCTGCTCTTTCATCGCCAATCAACAGCAAATTACCTTCCTCGTCCCACCAGCGCAGCCAAAGCATGGTTTGATTTTGATAACTACCTTGCCAAAGTCCCAATTCTACGCCTAAAGGTGCAATGGGAAAATGACCGCGCTGATTGAGTTCTAACAGTTGATAATACCCGTCAATCAACCGATAAACTTCTAATCTGCCATTATTTACTTGGTAGATGCCGTAATAGGGAATTCGCATCACCCGCTCATAAACCCAAAACTTTCCAGGTTTCGTGACTACCCCTTCATCGGTGCGAGATAAAGGAGTACGATCGCGCTCTTCATCTCCGTTCCCGCTGGCAAATTCCAAAGCAATTAACGGTGCTATGTGTTCCCGCCACAACACGTAGGAACGCCGAATTTGACCGTCAATGTTAGGACTGGAGTTTAGACTAAACAGCTCTTAAAGGGCGATCGTCACCGCACTCAAAAACGGCAACGGTCGCTGGCGACAAGTGATGAAGCTCAACAATAAGATAGCAGTCCAGCGACCGTTGACGTTTTCTTTAAGGGCGCGAACTCTCCGGAGGGAAGAAACACGCGCTGTCTGAGCGGTCTAATTTCTCGATGGGGAGTTGAGACTAAAAAAGAGAGAACGGTGGCTTTCAGCAGAACTTAGAGCCACCGCGCTGGGAGAGAATGAGGGTGAAAAATAAAACCTATCCACTCCCTGAATGAACAGTGAACGATTAAAGGACTTTCGTCAAGCAGCATACGAATTATTGGTGCG
>NZ_JAUBSD010000031.1:63800-63990 GCF_036704575.1 Microcoleus sp. K5-D4 | reverse complement strand
CCAACACCTCCGTTACCAACACCAACACCAACTCCAACACCTCCGTTACCAACACCAACACCAACACCAACACCTCCGTTACCAACACCAACACCAACACCAACACCTCCGTTACCAACACCAACACCAACACCAACACCAACACCAACACCAACACCAACACCAACACCAACACCAACACCAACACCAA
>NZ_JAUBSD010000031.1:0-63790 GCF_036704575.1 Microcoleus sp. K5-D4 | reverse complement strand
ACCAACACCAACACCAACACCAACACCAACACCAACACCAACACCAACACCAACACCAACACCAACACCAACACCAACACCAACACCTCCGTTACCAACACCAACACCAACACCAACTCCAACACCTGCTGGAATTACCGTTAATCCTACAAGTGGATTAATCACCACAGAAGCAGGCCAAACAGCAACATTTAATGTTCAACTCAACACCTTAAACATCCCACCTAGTGGCGATGTGAAAATAGATTTAGCAAGTTCCAATACAGCAGAAGGAACAGTTTCCCGGCAATCGCTTACCTTCAACTCTACGAATTGGAATCAGCCGCAAACAGTAACGGTAACAGGCGTTGACGACTTTGCTATTGACGGTGATCAAGCTTACACCATTGTTACTAGCCCTGCTGTCAGTACGGATAACAGATTTAACGGATTAAATGCGTCCGATGTCGCTGTCACCAATAACGATAATGACAGCAATATCCCAGCACAAGACTTAGCTGCAAACACATCAGCTACAGCCCGTACAATCAATGCAAGTTCCGCTCTCAGAAACTACAGTGATTCAGTAAGTAGTAACGATCCAGATTACTACAAATTCACGATCGGTGCTGACAATGACTTCAACTTGTCAGTCAGCGGATTTACGGGAGATATTAATCTTGAATTGCTTGACAGCAATCAAAATGTCATCTCAACTGCAATAAGTTCTGGCGCTGGCTCAAAATTAATTAACCGCATTTTGGAACACGGCACTTACAGCCTTCGAGTTTCTTCAGTTAATAGCGCCGAGACTCCATACAATTTGAATTTGTCGGCTGTACCTCGTCTTGCAGGTGTCACAACTACAGGATATGAAGGCCCTGCCGTCACAAATCCGCAGTCAAATTCAATTAGCAGAAACTTGGTGGCTGGCATCAACAATGTTTTAGCCAATAACAATCTATCCAATTCCCTGCTCGATAGCAATTTCCTCGATACACTGCTGTTTGGTGATATTGGCGGCAACAGTAATGTATCCAGTTTCGCTAATAACTTCCTGCCAGCAGACTTTTCTGGTGGTTTTGACGGCAGCGGCAACGACCCCTTTCCCTTTCATGAGACTTCTGCTAGTGTATCCAGCGCGCAAATAAATCTGGACAAATTCCGCGCCACACCGCGTTTTTCCGGTATTGACGGCAGCGGTTTCTCTGTAGCGGTATTAGACACTGGCATCAACTTAAACCACCCATTCTTTGGTCTTGACAGCGACTCAAACGGCATCAGCGATCGCATTGTTTATAACTACGATTTTGCCGAGGGTGACGCAGATGCAAGCGACAAAGACGGACACGGATCGAACATTGCCAGCATTATTGCCTCCGAAGATCCAACCTATACGGGAATGGCTCCTGGGGCGAAGATTATCGACCTCAAGGTCAGAAAAGATATTATACCTGCTGATGGTAGTGACGAAATTAATAAGTTTCCGTATGTTGAACAAGCTTTGCAGTGGGTATTGCAAAATGCAGATACTTACAACATTGCCAGCGTTTGTATGGCATTCGGCAGCGGTGAAAATTTTCCCACCAGTCAAACTTCACTCTACGGTATTGGAGATGAACTGGCAGCATTAGCCGCAAAGAATATAATTGTTGTCTCTTCATCAGGCAATCGTTACTACCCGTACCAGAAAGATCCTAATCAGCTTCCAGGTGTAAACTACCCTTCAGCCGATCCGAATTCGCTGTCGGTTGGCGCGGTATACAATTCCGACATTGGTTATTCCTCTTTGGGAGGTTATTTTGCGAATAAGCCTGGTGAAAATAATGGGGAGTCTGTAATAGCTAACACCACCGCTGCCGATCGCATTGCTCCTTTTTCTCAGCGTAACGGGCAATTAACCACAGTTTTTGCTCCAGGAGCACCTATCACTGGGGCTGGCAAAGATGGCGATATAAACGAGAGAAGCACCTATCACGGTACCAGTCAAGCTACAGCCCACATTAGCGGCATAGCAGTATTAGCACAACAGTTAGCACAGCAAGAATTAGGCCGCAAACTGACGCCAACAGAGTTCGCTAATCTTTTGAAACAAACAGGTGTCACTATCAATGACGGCGACGATGAAGACGACAATGTTAACCATACCGGTCTTGATTTCAAGCGCGTCGATGTGCTGGCTTTGGGTCAAGGTATTGTTAATAATCACCCGCCGGTGTTAAACTACGGCTATACAACAACTCCGTGGCATTTCCAGAACTTGCGAGTCAGCAATGGCAGGAATTTCAACTACACCTTTCCGACAAATACTTTTACAGATCCCGATCCGGGAGATAGCCTCACCTACTCAGCCACTTTAAAAAATGGTGAAGCTTTACCGTATTGGCTGACTTTTAACCCGAATAACCGCACCTTCCAAGGAACAATTCCAGGGGAGCGAAATTTGGAAATAAAATTAACAGCAACGGACACATCGGGGGCAACTGCAAGTGATGTCATTTTAATGAAACTATCCAACTTTGGTGCTGTCATTGACGGTTATATCTCCGGTGCGACTCTCTTCTTAGATGCCAACAAAAACGGTATCCTTGATGCCGGGGAACCATCAACTACTACTGACTCTAACGGTGAATATTACCTCGATATTCCCTTCGAGACTTTTGACAAAAATCAGAATGGCGAAATTGACTCATCAGAAGGTAATTTAGTTGCTTTTGGAGGCACTGACACCGCCACCGGCTTACCCCTAGAAACACCAGTCACTGCACCACCAGATTCTACTGTTGTCACCCTCTTAACCAGCTTAGTCGCTGACTTAATCGACAAAGGAGTTGCACCGGAAACAGCACAATCTCTGGTCAAATCTGCTCTAGCAATTCCCGCTGAATTTGACCTGACTAACTTCGACCCCCTAGCAGCCATTAACAACAATTTACCGGGCGGTTTCCAAGTCTTATCACAAATGGTGAAAGTCCAAAATTTCATCACTCAAACAGCAGCTTTGATTGACGGTGCTTCCAGTGCAGCCAATACCGATATTGTCAAGGCTGTTGTCAGTTCAATTACGACTCCAATTGCATCGGGTACGGTTTTAAACATGAGTTCTTCAGCAGCTTTAGAACCAATAATTCAGCAAGCTGTTGCTAACATTCAACAGTTTGACCCTAGTTTCAATATCCAAAAACTATTACCAGTTGTTCCGGAAGCTGCGACAGTAATGGCAACAGCAAATCAGCGCATTGACCAACTTGTCTCCAACCCCACAGGAACATCAATTACTCAAGCTGTCGCCCGCGTCCAACAAGTAGCTTTGGGCGCAACAACTCAAGACTTCAAAGCAGTCGGTGCGGGAAATAAGACAATTTCCCAGGTAGTTACTGACAATACTGGTGCTGCTTTAGATACCAAAATTCAAGCTGTGACATTACCTGCTGGGATTGCAACTCCTGTTGTCAGTGGCGACGCGGATTTGGGCAGCAATTCTCCCGATCGAATTCTCGGTACCAGCGGCGACGATATCCTGACTGGCGACAGCAGCAATAATGTTTTGATGGGCATGAGGGGCAATGATTCTCTCGATGGTGCTTTGGGTAATGACACTCTGTTCGGCGGCAAAAGTAGCGATACTTTGCTTGGAAGTAGCGGTGATGATGCCTTGTTTGGCAACCGGGGTGCTGACATTTTAAACGGCGGCGATGGCAACGATATTCTGCTAGGAGGTAATGGTGATGATTTGCTGACTGGGGGTTTTGGAAATGATAGTTTGACAGGAGGTGATGGCAACGATCGCTTCCTACTCTCTACCAATTCGGGTATCGATATTATTTTGGATTTTGAAGATGGTAAAGATTTGCTTTCTCTAGGCAACAATCTTACTTTCTCCCAACTGTCCTTTACTCAAGAAAACAGTACAACTTTCATCCGTTCCTCAGTAAACGGAGAAATTTTAGCTGCTCTCAATGGGGTATCCTCCACTCTAATTAATGTCGCCGATTTTGGCTCTATCTAATAGCCATATTCCTGGACGCATAAGTACCAAAGAAACCGGGTTTTTTGCCCGGTTCAAGGGCTGTAACGAAGTTTTATCGTCAAAAACCAGGTTTCTGACCACCCGTGCGTAAGTCCCGATCGAGTAGTAGTGTATCCACCATGAGGTTTTTGATATGAATGAAGATTCCCAACCCATGTTTTTTCCTGTTTCTCGGCTTAAGTTGTTAGTGATGTCCCTAGTAACCTTCGGACTCTATCAAACTTTTTGGTTTTATAAAAACTGGCAGCTATTCAAAGCCGCAACAGGAAGAGACATTAGCCCCTTTTGGAGAGCTTTTTTCAGCGGGATTTTTTTCTACCCCTTACTCATAGAAATTAAGATTTGGGCTAAATCTTACTGTGTCGATCCCAATTTTAGTCCATTTATGCTGACTATTGCTTGGATTGGGCTTTTGCAGTGTGTCCGACTGCCAAAACCATACTTGCTACTGAGCTTTTTCTCTATAATAGCTTTGCTTCCCGTTCAAGAGAATGTGAATAAATTGAACTGTGTAGCAGCACCAAACCACAATCCTAACAGTCGATTTTCGGCATGGAATCTAGCAACAATCGCTGTGGGAGGCAGCCTGACTGTACTTGCGATCGTCGGGACACTGATGCCAGCTTAGGTGCGATTTGCATCAGTTTCACGACTCCAAACATCAAAGATTACTGTTGTTAATTAATAGGTAAATTAATCATGTCTACTTTCAGTTCCGCTACCAACTTTCCAGTCGGCACATTGCCAAATTCCGTTGTTGTAGGAGACTTTAACAAAGACGGCAAGCCCGATATCGCCACATCCAATGGCAACTCTAGCAACGTCTCCATTCTGTTGGGGACAGGCACAGGCAGCTTTGGCACTGCCGCCAACTTTAGTGCTGGGACTTATCCCGCATCTCTGGCATTAGGGGACTTTAACAGCGACGGCAACCTCGATATAGCTTCACCGTGGAGTATCGGAGGGGAGTTTCCCTCTTATCGGGTAGCCATCCTGTTGGGAAATGGCACAGGTAGCTTTGGCACTGCCACCAGCTTTGACGTAGTATCATCTCCCTATGCCGTCGCCGTAGGTGACTTTAACGGGGACAGCAAGCCAGACTTAGCTACGGCAAATGGCGGCAACAACGTCTCTCTTCTGTTGGGGACGGGTACGGGCACCTTTGGGGCGGCCACCAACTTTAATGTGGGAAATTTGCCCAGGTCTGTCGTGGCGGGGGACTTTAACGGCGACGGCAAGTTAGACTTAGCCACGGCGAACAATCAATCTGGGAGCGTCTCCATCCTTTTGGGGACAGGTACAGGCAGCTTTGGGGCTGCTACTAACTTTAATGCGGGGACAAGTCCCTATTCTGTTACTGTCGGAGACTTTAATGCGGATAACAACTCAGACTTAGCTGTAGCAAACAGTGGATCTAACAACGTATCGATCCTGTTGGGGACAGGGACAGGCAGTTTTGGGGCTGCTACTAACTTTAATGCGGGGACAAGTCCCTATTCTGTTACTGTCGGAGACTTTAATAGCGATAACAAGTCAGACTTAGCTGTAGCGAACAGCGGGACAAACTCTAACACAGTCTCTATTTTGTTGGGAGATGGTACGGGCAGTTTTGGTGCGGCGACTAACTTTGCGGCGGGGACAAATCCCTATTCAGTTACCGTTGGGGATTTTAACGCTGACGGCAAGACAGACTTAGCGACAGCGAACTATGGTTCTAACAATGTCTCGGTTTTACTCAACAATACACCGACAGTGAATTTCGGCGCTGCTGCCTACAGTGGCACAGAAGGAAACGCGGATACTATTATTAATATTCCCGTTACTGTCAGCAGCAGTCCCATCAAAGATTTGACAGTTGCGATCGCACTTAACCCCAGCAGTACAGCTACCCAAAATTTAGATTACACTTTTTCACCTGCCACTCTCACATTCAGTGCAGGTACTAACACCCTGACTCAGAATTTTGCTGTCACTGTCAAAGCTGACAATATCCCAGAGGACGCCGAAACTGCGGTGTTCAGCTTTGGTACGATTACTGATGGGATTGCAGGCACAACAAATCAAGCGACACTAACTATTCCCGCCAATGATGCTATAGATTACGCCATTGCTGCCGGTACTGCCAGCATCGCCGAAGGCAACAGTGGCAAAACTCCCGTTACTTTTACCGTGACTCGCAGCGGCGGGATTGATGCTGCCAGCAGTGTAAATTATGCAATTGGAGGAACTGCTACAAACAGCAGCGATTACAACAATATCGGCGGCACTTCCGGGGGAACTGGCGTTACTGGTACGGTGAATTTTGCTGCGGCCGAGACATCGAAAACAATTACTTTAGATGTATTGGGCGATGCGATAATTGAACCGGATGAAACTATTACTGTTACTCTGTCAAATCCGGTTGCACCAGGCCCGACTCCGACTATTACTACTGCTGCCGCTACAACTACTATTAGTAATGATGACACTGCCGGAATCACCGTCAATCCGATCGGCGGATTAGTGACAACAGAAGCAGGCGACAGCGCTACATTGACCGTTAAACTTAACAGTCAACCCAGTGCTAATGTTAGCATTGATTTGAGCAGTTCCAATCCCGCCGAAGCAACAGTTTCCAGCAACAGTTTAACTTTCACTCCCGCTAACTGGAATCAACCGCAAACGGTAACGGTGACAGGTGTTGACGACAGCGTTGCTGATGGCAGTCAAACTTACAATATTGTCACTGCTGCGACTGTCAGTACCGATACTAATTACAGCAATCTCAATCCCGATGATGTCAGCGCCAGCAACAGCGATAATGAAACTCCTGGCATTACGATTAATCCTGCGAGTACGACTGCAACTGAAGGCGGTGCAACAGGAAGTTACAGCGTTCAGTTAAATACTCAGCCGATCGCACCTGTTACGATTAACTTAGCTACAGGCAGTCAAATTCAACCAATTACCGCACTTACTTTTACCGCTACTAATTGGAATGTTGCTCAAACTGTTGCAGTTGCGGCGGTTGATGACAATTTAGTTGAAGGAAATCATGCAGGGGCGATCGACCATACTGCTACCAGTAGCGATGTTAATTATAACGGCATCACAATTTCACCTGTTAGCGTCGCCATTACTGATAACGACTCCCCAGGCGTTTCTATTAACCCTCCCAGTGCGAGTGCAACCGAAGGCGGTGCAACTGGAAGTTACAGCGTTCAGTTAAATACTCAACCGACAGCGCCTGTTACGATTAACTTGGCTACGGGCAGTGAAATTCAACCAATTACCGCACTTACTTTTAGCGCTACTAATTGGAATACCCCTCAAACTGTTGCAGTTGCTGCGGTTGATGACAATGTAGTGGAAGGAAATCATACCGGTGCGATCGCACATACTGCTACCAGTAGTGATGTTAATTATAACAGCATCACAATTTCACCTGTGAGTGTCGCCATTACTGATAACGACAATACGCCGACACCAACGCCAACCCCAACACCGATAACCCCAACACCAACCCCAACACCAATAACTCCCACCCCAACCCCAACACCAATAACTCCCACCCCAACCCCAACACCAATAACTCCCACCCCAACCCCAACCCCAACACCAATAACTCCCACCCCAACCCCAACACCAATAACTCCCACCCCAACCCCAACACCAATACCTCCCACGCCAACACCGATACCTCCAACCCCAACACCAATAACTCCCACCCCAACAGCGATACCTCCCACCCCAACACCGATATCTCCCACCCCAATACCGATACCTCCAACAGTCACACCTGCTGGAATTACGGTTAATCCTGCAAGTGGATTAACCACGACAGAAGCAGGCCAAACAGCCACATTTAATGTCACACTCAACAGCCAACCTAATGCTGATGTCAAAATAGATTTAGAAAGTTCCAATACAGCAGAAGGAACAGTTTCACCGGTATCGCTGACATTCAATTCTGGTAACTGGAACTCACCGCAGACTGTAACGGTGACAGGTGTTAACGACAGTGTTGTTGACGGGGATAAAACTTACACTATTGTTACAGCCCCTGCTGTCAGTACGGATAACACATACTCTGGGTTAAATGCACCCGATGTTGCAGTTAGCAATGCCGATGATGATACTAGCAATAGCACGTTTTCCATTGACCCTGTAACTGGCGCAAAATACAAATCAGGCGAGCTTTTAGTTAAGTTAAGAACTGACGCAACCGCAGCTACAATCCAGAGCGATTTATTTGCATCTAACGGGGTAATCGAAGTCGAAAACCTTCTACCTCCAAATCCTCCATCTAACGCAATTAGTTCGGCATTTCAAAGTGCTGTATCTTTCCCAAGCAGTGCGTTCGACTTCGTAAACTTGACGTTGTTGAACCAACAGTTGGAGTCAGCACAAGAGCAGTTGCCAAAATGGCGAGTGGTGAAAATAGCTGCCAATACAGACCTGCAACAGGTTAAAGCGAACTTAGCTCAAGATCCGCGAGTGGAAGCGGTTGAACTTAATTACGCAGTATCGCTCAACCAGTTTTCAAATATCTTTGATTTGAACCAGTTATTCAACGATGCCTCGATTCAGGAAACGCCAAGCGATCCGCGAATTAATGAACTTTGGGGTTTGAATAATATCGGACAAAGTGGTGGAACTTCTGATGCTGATATTGATGCACCAGAAGCCTGGGATCTGCAAAAAGGCAGCAAAAATGTGATAGTAGCAGTCATTGATACCGGTGTGGACTACAACCACCAAGACCTTGCTGCTAATATGTGGAGTAATACAGGGGAAATAGCAGGCGATGGAATTGACAACGACGGCAACGATTATAAAGATGACCTGCGCGGCTACGACTTCCAAAATAATGATAACGATCCAATGGATGACCACAGTCACGGAAGTCATGTTGCGGGTACTATTGGGGCAGTTGGCAATAACAACATTGGCGTTGTAGGTGTAAGTCAAAATGTTAGCCTCATGCCTTTAAAAGTTTTGGGATCGGATGGGTATGGTGTTGGATCTAGCCTCGCCAAAGCTATTAACTATGCTGTCAAAAAAGGTGCAAAAGTTATCAACGCTAGTCTGGGGAATTATCCCTTTTCCCAAGTTAGTAAAGATGCGATCGACGATGCTAATAAAAAGGGCGTTTTGTTCGTGGCAGCAGCAGGTAATGAGGGTAAATTGAACAATGATACTGACCCAAACTACCCCTCCAGCTACGATCTACCTAATATCATTGCGGTAGCAAACACAACTCGCAATGACGGGTTAAATTCGGACTCCCACTATGGAAAAACTTCAGTAGACTTAGGGGCTCCAGGAACCAGTATTCTTAGCACGATTCCAGGGAATCAGTACAGTTTCAAAAGTGGAACTTCTATGGCGGCTCCCCACGTGGCGGCAGCGGCAGCCCTACTTTTAGCTCAAAACCCCAACTTGAGTGTTACGCAGCTAAAAGATATCTTAATGAACACTACAGACCCGCTTACTTCTCTGAATGGAAAAACGGTTAGTGGAGGGCGTTTAAATATTCGCCGAGCTCTCAATCATCCACCAGTGCTAAACAGGGGTCAGACTACAACCCCCTGGCACTATAAATATCTAAATGTCAGCGATTCATCGACATTCAACTACACTTTTCCTTGGAACACTTTTAGTGACTCCGATCCGGGGGACACCCTTACCTATTCAGCAACCCTCAACAACGGTCAACCTTTACCTTATTGGTTGAGATTCAACCCCAATACCCGCACCTTTAATGGCACAATTCCTGGGCGGCAAGATTTGGAAATTAAATTAACAGCGACGGACACAGCAGGTGCAAGTGCGAGCGATGTGATTAAGCTGACACTTAGCGAGAAAGGTGTCGTGGTTGACGGATACATTGCGGATGCGACTTTGTTCTTCGATGCTAACAAGAACGGGGTACTGGATGGCAACGAACCATCAACTACTACGGACTCCAACGGTGAATATAAGCTCGATATCCCCTTCGAGACTTTCGACACCAATACAAACGGAGAACTCGACCCAGAAGAAGGGCATTTAGTTGCCACTGGAGGCACTGATACCGCTACTGGATTGCCTTTAGAAACACCCGTTACCGCACCTGCGGATGCTACTGTTGTCACGCTGTTAACCAGTTTGGTAGCAGATTTAATGGATGGGGGAATTGAACTCGATCGCGCGCAATCTCTGGTTAAATCTTCTCTTGCCATTCCCACTGAAGTTGACCTGATTAACTTAGACCCCATCAAGGCTACCAACAACAACCAACCGGGCGGAGTACAAGTCTTATCAGAAATGGTGAAAGTCCAAAACTTCATCACCCAAGCTGCCGCTTTGATTGATGGTGCTTCTAGTGCAGCTACGAAGGATCTTGTCAAAGCTGTTGTCAGTGCAATTACGACTCCAATTCAATCCGGCACTGTTTTAAACCTCAGCAATGCAGCCACTTTAGAACCGATAATTCAGCAAGCAGCCGCGAAAATCCAGCAAATAGACCCCAGTTTTGACAGTCAAAAATTCACCCAAATTATCTCGCAAGCTGGGACAGTAATGGCAACAGCAAATCAACGCATTGATGCCGCTGTCTCCAGCACAACAACGTCAATTCCTGAAGCGGTCGCCCGCGTCCAAACAGTAACTTTGGGCGCAACTACTCAAGACTTCAAAGCTATTGGTGCGGGAACTAAGACAATTTCTCAGGTAGTTGCTGAAAATACTGGTGCTGCTTTAGATGCCAAAATTCAAGCTGTGACATTACCTGCTGGGATTGCAACTCCTGTTATCAGCGGCGACGCAGATTTGGGCAGCAATTCCCCAGAGCGAATTCTCGGTACAAGCGGCGACGATATCCTCACGGGCGACAGCGGGAATAATGTTTTGATGGGCATGAGGGGCAATGATTCGGTTGACGGAACCGGAGGTAATGACACTCTTTTCGGAGGCAAAAATAGCGATAATTTGCTAGGAAGTAGCGGTGATGATGTTTTGTTTGGTAATCGCGGTGATGATTTGTTGGATGGCGGTTTGGGAAATGATAGTTTGACGGGAGGGAATGGAGTCGATCGCTTCTTGCTCTCTAGCAATTCGGGTATCGATATTATCTTGGATTTTGAAGACGGAAAAGATTTGCTTTATTTAGGCAACAATCTTACTTTCTCCCAACTTTCTTTTACTCAAGAAAACAGTGCAACTTTCATCCGTTTGTCAGCAACCGGAGAAATTTTAGCCACTCTGAATGGGGTGTCGTCCAGTCTAATTAATGCCGCCGATTTTGGCTAAATTTAATAGCAAGTAGTCGCACATAACTACGGTTTATGTGCGACTCTCAAAGATTGCGGCTAATACTTGAGATGCAGAAAGTATATCTACTTACGAGGAATCGTTATAAATTACACTCACTCTCCGGAAAAAGGCTAGACTTAGACGCAGACATATTCAGTAAAACTATCTCTATATTGCCACTGCGTGCACAAAGAAAAATGGCTATAGTTATACTTACTGATTTTGGCAATGAAGCGGGTATTCAATCCCGCTCTATTACTGTTCAATACCCTCTTGCTGCTAAAAGCGAAGCGCGTTATGGCGAAGGAGTCTCGGAGGAATTATGATGAACCTAAATTTAGATACTATTTTCTCATCGCTGATGAACCCGGCCCTGAACGAGTTTCAGGTTTGGGCTTTGCAAAACCCAGAAGAAAGTCTCAGCAAAACGATGCTGCCGCCGATCGCCCTGATTGAGGGTTTGATTGCCAACGAACCCACCTATTTGCAGATAAAACGGTTGGCTTTCGGAGCCAACTTTTGCTGCGCGGGGCAAGTCGTGATGGGAGAGTTTGACACCTTAGAAAAAGCACTCACATCGCCCCAGGCGCGCGGATGGCGGCTTGGTACTTCTGTACTCGAACCCGATAGCGCCCCCAACCAAGATGTCGGCGGCAGAAACCTTTTCCTGCTGTCTTTGTCTGATCGCGAAACTGATGGTAGCAGCAACCACGCAGCATTCCGAAGCTGTATGCAGAAATATCTCTTCAACAGTGCGACAGCGGATCGCCAGGGAGACGAAATCAGCAGGCGGTTGCTCGATCGGCTAGCTGCAGATTATGCCCAAATGCCACACGCTGCGGGGGGAGCGTTTTTTACCGATGTCAAGCGGGGTTGGATGGGATTTTTAGTCCGATACCTGCACTACGTCATCTTTGGGATTAATCCAGACGATTCAGAGTCGATCGAACTTCTCACCGAATTGCATTACACTCGCCAAAGCCCGCTGCACTACTTCGCCGTCATCGGCAACCTGCTGCAAAGCCTGAACCTCTTTGGACACGGGGATTTGTCAACTCTAATCGAGCGTGCAGCGACTATCTATGAGAATTCCCCAGCTTTAGCCGACTTCGAGGAGAGCTCGGAAAACAACGGCATGACTAAGCGGGAATTGGCAAAGCTGATGACATCAATTATGGGCATAGCAGGACTGCAAGGCCCCCTGCACCTAGGCTACACGGCAATGGGATACCGCCCTCTCCCCGCCTATAAAGGACAGCAGACGGCCGAAATTAACCCGACTGATTTTTGGGATCAGCTCGATTTGGACGATCGCCAGTCGATCGAGCTGTTCCTCCTGGAATGCGCCCGCCTCTGGGCCCCCGTCAGCGCCACGCACCGAGTCGCCACAGAGCCTTTCACCGCAACGGTAGCGGGCAAAGAGCGCACCTTCCCCGCAGGAACCAAGGTACTGATACCGATCAGCCTGGGGCTGCTAGACGGGAGTTTCTGGGGCTCTACGGTATACGAATTCAACCCTAAGCGGGAGAATCTGTGCCCTTTTCATATGGGATTTCATTCTGTGGGCGATCGTAGTGCGGGACGGATTTGCCCCGGTAAAGACATCGCACTCAAGATGCTGGTGGATGTCGTGAGTACGGTAGGCAAAGTGCGACGACCCTCTGAGCCTAATTTGCGGCGGTAATTAATCCAAAAGCTCGATCGGACAGCGGTTGAAACTGAGATATTGCACCATTCTCGCTTAACAGGCCCGACGGCCCACCCCACAAGACATCGAGTTTATTGTGGGGTGTCCCCCCCGCCCTTGAATAACTGATTGGCTATGATTCAAGATGTGAGTTGAAACCGCACGTCACATAAACTATCGAGCGAGCGATCAACTAAGAAATCAAGGGGGTATCTAATAGGAAACCAAAACACAACTATTTTGAGGGTAAATAATACCATGTTAATCGAAGAAAAGCAACTAAAAGACATCGCGAATTGGATGAAAGTAGAACATCCAGCCGAGTTACCCGAAGTCCTGCAAGGTATCTTTTTTATGGACGGGAATGTTTTACCAGACGATTGTCTGACGATGTACAGTTCAGACTGGAATGCTGCCGAACGGACGTTATTGCTGCGCGTTTTTGACCCTGTTATCTGGACATTTCATTCATCAATGGCAGGACGGATGTTAATTTATTTAGTCAAATTTTCTCGCTTCAGCTACTTGTTCCGATTCTCGGATGCAACTTTGCAGCACGGGCACATCACGCCGATAGTGTTTGGATGGTCTGTGCCGCAGTGGCTGGTAGATTTTTTGATCGATCGAGATCCGAACAGTCCGAATGGAGATATCTGGTATCGCACAAACTCGTTTTTCGGCAGACCTCCTGACAACGGATATATACTTCGCAGGATTGTAGACAAAGATGGGAACTACACATCAGCTTTTCCAGATATGCTGTCTAAAGTTGAGAGTGATTGTTTAATTATTGCCAAAAAGTGAAAATATTTAGGAAAACTACAAAACCCGCTTAATTAGGCGGGTTTTGTCGATCGAAGTGGCGGGAATAGTCGCCTTCATGGCATCATAGAAACTTGTCCCTCACATCATTGAAATCGATGACCCCTCAAAACTCCCCCGTTTCCCCCGTCACCTGGATGGAAGACCGAGTTCTGCTAATTGACCAAAACCGACTCCCGAAAGAATACGGTGTAGTCGAAATTAGCCGTTGCGAAGATATGGCTGAGGCGATTAAAACTATGATAGTCCGAGGTGCTCCGGCGATCGGGGTAGCAGCAGCTTACGGGATGTATTTGGGGGCGCGAGAAATCGAAACGGGCGATCGTACCGAGTTTTTTACTAAATTAGAACAAGTTGGTGAGTTATTGCGATCGACTCGTCCCACCGCAGTTAATTTGTTTTGGGCAATATCGCGAATGCTCAAAACAGCCGAGAAAACTAGCGGTTCTGTCGAACAAGTGCAAAAAACTTTGTTAGAAATGGCTAAAACCATTCAAGCAGAAGACTTGCAAACTTGTAAAGATATCGGCGACAAAGGTTTAGAAGTTCTGCCAGCTACACCCGAAAAATTGAACTTACTAACTCACTGCAATGCCGGTGCATTAGCAACTGCAGGCTACGGTACTGCTTTAGGTGTATTTCGTTCTGCTTGGCGAGAAGGAAGACTCGGAAGAGTTTTTGCAGACGAAACTCGGCCCCGTCTCCAAGGTGCAAAACTAACCACTTGGGAATGCGTGCAAGAAGGAATTCCCGTAACATTAATAGCCGACAATATGGCCGCTCACTGCATGAAACTCGGCATGATTCACGCAGTAGTTGTCGGTGCAGACAGAATCGCTGCTAACGGCGACGCCGCCAATAAAATTGGCACTTACAGTTTAGCAATTGTTGCCAAAGCTCACAACGTCCCGTTTTTTGTCGCCGCTCCTCTGTCAACAATTGATTTTGAACTTTCCGACGGCAGCCAAATTCCCATTGAAGAACGCGATCCAGTTGAAATGTATCAAGTTGGAACTACGCGAATTTGTCCTGTGGGAGTAGAATTTTACAATCCCGCTTTTGACGTAACTCCGGCGGAATTAATATCGGGAATAATCACAGAACACGGCACGGTTGCTCCTGGGGCGTTGAAACAGTTTCAGGCAAAACAATTAGTTTAATTATATGTTTATCAACTGCTCATTCCACATGGCTTATGTGAAATTAAGCAGGATTTATAGCAGCAACTGGCAGATTAAAGTTGCGATCGCAGTTCTAACTCTGCCAGTTGTTTTCAGTCCTGTCTCGGAAGCTCAAGTGTCACAAACGCTTAAAGCTAAGGAATCACAAGCGAAAAAATTTGTGGGTTCGATGAATAAAGCTCAGCAAGTTTACTATGCTGAAAAAGCAGGTTTTACAAGTTCTGTTTCCAATCTATTGGTTTATATGGGTCTCCAAATTAAACCTGCCGCAGCCAATTACAGCTACTCGATCGCCATGGTGAAAAAAGGTGCTGTATTTAACTACGGAGTATCGAAGCAAGCTAATCTCAAAAGTTTTGTGGGGGGAGTCTTTTTGGTGGGAAACAAGACTCAAACAATCTTGTGTCTAAATGTTGCTCCTGGCAAGACTAAACCAGCTCCTCCAACTAATACCAAAGGGATTTTAGCCTGCGGTGCTAATACAGCCAAAGTTACTCAATAAATCATGTCTAATTTACTGGGTAATCTAGCAAATAACTGGATAGTAAATGCAGATTTAGCTAAGCAATTGCTGGAACAAGAAGCTACTTTACTAGATGCTCGCGCACCTATTTTCAAGTGGTTTTGCCGTTTCTCACCAGCTATTCCCGTAACTTGGCAGGAATTTTCCCGTTCCGACTTTCCCCACAAGGGAAAAATTATGGAAAATAACACAGTTTTAACTCAAAAACTGCAAGCAATTGGTATTTGTCAAGACAAACCTGTGATAGTGGTTGCCGATTCGGTAAAAGGGTGGGGCGAAGACGGAAGGATTGTTTGGATGTTGCGGACTTTGGGACACGAAAAAGCTGTTTTTGTAGATGGAGGATATCGGGCTTTAATCAAAGCTGGAATTAATCGAGTAAAAGCTGCAAACAATCCATCGAAAACAGGAGATTTTGTAATATCTCGCCGCTCGAATTGGGAAATTCAGCGGGATGAATTTAAAGCTATTTTAGGAGATGCTAATTTAGCAGTTATTGACGCCAGAGAGCCGCGAGAATATGCAAGTAAAACGCCTTACGGAGAAAAGCGCGGCGGCCACATTCCCGGTGCGGTTCACCTCTATTACAAACAGTTAATGGACAAACAGGGAAAACTGCTGGATCGCGGGGAAATAGTTGCTATTTTGCAGCAAAAAGGAGTTTCGCAGTCAACTCAAATTGTGAGTTATTGCTCCGGGGGAATTCGTTCTGCATGGTTGACTTGTGTCTTGACAAATGTGGGATTTAATGCTAATAATTATGCAGGTTCAATGTGGGAATGGTCGGCGTCGCCTGCAGATAGTTATCCTGTTTCAATAAGCCTTTCAGGGGCGGGCTAGAAGCCCACCCCACAAGAACATTTAATGTTTGTGGAACAGGCCGGAAACCCTGTTAAGCGAGAATGGTATCTGAACTCAGATTCAACCTATTAACTACAAACGATCGAGGTTGAGATTCTCAACCGACTTGTTCGATATACTGAGCGAGATCGTCGCGCAGGCGGCTGAGTTCGGCTTCGGTGGTCACGCGCACGCGATCGTCCCTAACCGTAATCAGCACTTTCGCAGCAAAAGGAGTCGGCCAGATATTCGGGTTGCAGAAAACTTCCAAAAATATATCCCCGGCATACCGATATTCCATCGGTTTTTGGGGAGAAGCTTTAGCGCCAGCGGTTTTGGCTGCTACAGCTTTCAAGCTTTCCATCAAAGCTGCAATATCGCTTTGCAAATCCCGGGCGGCTTGCGCGGAAAAGCTAAAGGAGACAGAACCTTCGACTAAATTCAGAGTCAGCGGAGAAAGAGACATGGGCAATGAAATTTAACATACGATTGTTAATGATAAAAAATATAGTAACCCAAAAGAAGTACATTCCAGCTCAATTGGAAGGCAAAACTGGTATTAATTAAAAATTGTCTCAAGAAGCTAGGCTAAATTAATGAATATAAATCTACTCGCCACCGAGATTCTGCAAGAGTTTTAACCTGTTAAGCTGTTTAGCATTTAAACTGGGTGTTTCAGAGGCTGAAACCCTTTACTGCCTTAGATAGCCTCTAAAATTTAAATGATGAACAGCTTATGACTTGATAAGCTTTAAACTAGAAGCCAGAAAACTTGACGGCAGATCGAGGAGATTTTATGGTTGCCGATAACCGTTCCGAAGTCCGCAAGGTTTTAATAATTACTTTATTGCTAAATTTGCTGGTGATGGCAATTAAAGCAGCCGTGGGATGGCTGACTGGTTCCCTCAGTTTGCTGGCAGATGCTTTGCACAGCGTCACGGACAGCGCTAATAATATTTTAGGATTGGTAACTAATCATTATGCCAATCCGCAGCCCGATCGCGATCATCCCTACGGACACCAAAAATTTGATGCTCTCGGAGCTCTGGGAATTGCTGCTTTTCTGGGAATTGCCTGTTTTGAAATTCTCAGCGGTGCTGTCGAAAGGCTGATTAACGGGGGTAAAGTTGTCAAAATATCCCCAAATGAACTGTGGATTTTGCTGATTGTACTGGGGATTAATATTTTTGTCACTTTTTACGAGCGCAGGGTTGGGAAACGCCTTGGAAGCGCGATTTTGGTGGCTGATGCTCAGCACACGATGAGCGATGTTTGGGTGACAATTATGGTCATCGCCGGGTTGATTGGTGTTTGGCAAGGGCAGGTTTGGAATATACCTCAATTACAATCCCTGGATGTGTTTTTGTCTTTTCCTGTGGCTGTTTTGGTATTTAGCAGCGGTTGGAAGGTTTTAAGGGAAAATCTGCCTTGGTTGGTGGATGAAATGGCGATCGCACCGGAAGTTATTCACGCGATCGCGATCGATGTACCGGGGGTGGTCAACTGTCACTCGATCGCCTCCCGTGGCGTTGTAGGGCGTCAAGTATTTATTGATATGCACATGATTGTGGATGCTGTCGATGTAGAAACAGCTCACCGGATTACAGAAGAAGTAGAAGCCCGTTTGGAACAACGTTTCAGCCCTGTACGCATCTTAATTCACGTTGAGCCGCCGGCTTACCATTCCGACCAAATTAGCTACGATTCTGAAAAATGAAGGCACAACCAGTGATTTTGACACGGATACACGGATTAATTGAAGAATCGGGAAAGTATTTTTACTTACCGCAATTCCTCCAATTTTTTAAATCCTATCAATCGGGTTAGAGTGATCGCACTTAATTTAGTAGCAGTTTTCCACAGGAAAAAGGGGTTTTTCCACAGAAAAGGGCAAGTTTTCCACAATAGATCGATCGGCTGTCGTCGATTTCTGTCTTTCTATTTGTATAAATTCCAAGTATTTTGAATTTCTGTAGCCATTTCCCCCCGCAAATGCCAAGGTAGCAAAATCTCCACTTTTGAACCGAGAGCTCGCAGCCATCTCAACGGGTAGTGCGGATGGAATTTTTACTTTATTTTATCTGGTGCTAGCCTATCTACTCTCGATCGTAGCGGAAATTCTCCTACTCTGTTTTAGCGGACGATTCTCTTAATTCAGAGAAAGATGAAGAAATGTTTCGATCGAGTTGGATTTGGGGGAGTGAGTGCGATCGCACTCTTACCACCGAACCAGATAACGCAGATATATCTCAACCTTCAATCTTAATCATTTTCAGTTTAAAAACTGAAACTTTAGTTTATAGGGGCATCATATAGTGATGACAAGTGTTCGATCCAGGATTTTCTAATGGATCTACAATCAGCACAATAAAGTAATCTTTTGGATTATACATTTCCAAAAACATTAGAATTGAATCCCACATTTCACTTGGAGCATTTTGGGACAAGTTTATACAATTATTTTGTGTTACATAAGCCCTAGTCAGTTCCTCATACGATTTTTGTACTTCAATTAAGACAATTCCTTTCCCCAATTGCTGATAACCGCTAATAGCTTGCTGTTTAATTAACTCACTAAAGTGCGAGAATATTTTTTGAGCTACTGGAACTAAATTGTACAACTCGGGAGTTTGAAAAATATCCTTACTACTAATACCCTCAATGATTGAAGTATGAGGTTGTCTGTTTTTTCCAAATCCTTGAGCTTTACGCTTTTCCTTTGAAATTTTTTTCAGCTTTGATTCTAGATCTACTAACGCAAATCTTCCGGGAAAAGCATTCATTAGCTTTTGTTGAGATTCATCAGGGATTGTGCGAAGATAAGGCATATGAGCCAGTGATATTTGATACATAATAGTATCAGGGTGATCCGGCCCGAAAGTCTTAAAAGCAATTTTGAAAGCTTTCTTCCATAACTCCTCTCCTTCGTCAAATTTCCCTTGTCGGCAGTACAAGTCTGCTAAATTATGAAAACTAGAAGCAACATCAGGATGCTCGTTTCCTAAAATTTCTCTTCTTACTTGTAAAGATTCTACATATAATAACTCGGCTTTTTTAAGTCGATTTTTGTAAAAGTATACAATCGCTAAATTATTCAAAGTACCAGCATAATCTAAATGCTTCTTTCCCACCGACTTCTCCTTTATTTCTAAAGATTTTAAAAGCAATTGTTCTGCGTCTGTATAACGGCATAGATCTGTGTAAAGTAGTCCTAAATCGTTGAGACTAACAGCATAGTCAGGATGATTATCGGATAAACAATTTTTCCTAATTTCTAAAGCTTGCTTAAAAAAAGATTCGGCTTGATTGTAATTTTCTTGCGCTCTATAGATATTTCCTAGATTGTTGAGAACAGAAGCTACATCAGGATGATGCTCTCCAAACAAATTTTTAAGAATATCTAGAGATTCCATAAATAGAACTTCAGCTTGTCTATATTTTCCCTGAACGTCGTAAAGAGATGCCAAATTATTTTTGTACGCAGCTATTGCGCGATGGTTATTATCTAATAAATTTCTAGCAATATTTAAGCTGTCTTTAAGTAGAGATTCAGCTTCATTATAACGACCCTGGTCTTTATACAATTTTCCTAAAGTATTTAAAACCGCAATCAGTATATCAATCCCTTTATCTTTGCAAAAGTGTTGACGTAAAATAGGTATAAAAACCTGTTCTTCATCTTCGCTAATCTTTTCGGTAGTTTTAAATTTTTCCTCTCCATCAAGACCATCTAAGTCGTAATTATTTAATAACTCTTTTTCGGAAAGTATTAATAATTTTTCTGCTTCGTTAAACCGATTTTGGAAAATGTAAATTAACGCAAGCTCATATTGGATCGTTATTCGCCATAAATGTTGGTCATCCAGATTTTCTTTGAAAGATGCTAAAACAGTTTTACAAAGTGTTTCTGCTTCTTTGTAAAAACCTTGCAACATATAAAGTTTTGCTAAAGTTCGTTTTACAACACTCACAAAAAGAAGATTTACATGAAAACGAGTTTGTAGCTTTTCTATAAAGAACTGACACGAATCAGCAGCTAAAGCGTACAGACCTTGATTTTCATAGAAAGAGATTAATACAGTAAAAGGATATCCAAAGTCTGAATCGCTAAGATATTGACTCATCTCTTCGACGATTTCTTGTATATGAGGAATAAGAGGAGAAATAAAGTTAATTTCATCGTGGTTTGGTGAATCTGGTATCTGTTTCGCCAAGGCTGCTATATATCCTACCAAGTAAAATTTCAGTTCTTCTGCCTCTGGTAGTGCTTCTAGCTTTTGCCGAAAGAACTCTCTGATAAGTTGATGAAACCGATAAATTCCCTCACCGCAAGGCTGAAGTAAATTCAATCGAACAAGCTTATTTTTAGCTTCTTCTGTCGCTTCTAGGGAGTTTTCCAATTCTTCCAGCATTTCCTGAGTAATTCCCTGAGATTCTAATGCTTTTTTTATGGCTTTTGCATCTTCTTCACTCATTGCAAGCTGTAATTCATTGGGTTTCCAAGGAATGGGCGCTGGAGCAAACAAACTCAGAAGACAGCCTAACCTCTGCTCAGCATCATTTAGGCGTTCCCAACTCAACTCAAAAGCATCGGCAACTCCTAGTTGAGCGGTCATTGTTGGTTCTGGATTCTTCAAGGCTGAATGTCTTAGACGTTTCTGCTTTAATCGTCGCAACATTTCTCCTAAAGATAAATCTTCATCTTGTGCCAAATATTGCCCTACTAATTCCAATCCTAGAGGCAAATAACCCAGCCACTTGCATAAATTTCTAGCAACCCAAGGCTCTCGCTTTAGCCTTTCTCGCTCAACTAAAGACTTCAGCAGAGCTAGAGCTGCTTTCGGTTTCAGCACATCTAAATCTAGACGAGCAATCGGTTTACCAAGCCTTTCCCGCGTTGTAATCAACACTTTGAAGCGAGATTCAGATGGTATATAAGACTTAATTTGCCTGTAATCTGCAACATCATCAATAACAATTAGTACCTGACCTTCATTCCAACGTTGCCAGCAGAATTGTACTTGACCAGCTAATGTCAATCCATTGGGTAAGGTGAAGTTTGGAAAATGCGCGATCGCAAACTCGACAATTTGAACTCCGATGTCTCCAAGTTTGGGATACAGCCAACAAATACCGCCTTTGTAGGTTTCTGCATGACTTTGAGCATACTGGATCGCGAGTTCAGTTTTGCCAACACCGCCCATACCAGCAATCGCCGCAATTACTACCTGATTGTTTTTTTCCAGAAGTTGGTGCAATTCTGAAAGTTGCTCTGTGCGACCGACAAACTCAACAGCACCACTGCGAGGAATATTATTGTGATGTTCCAGACGGCTCTGAGTTGCTAAGACTGTCTTTTCTAATCCTTCTGTATGCCCAAGCTTTGGTAATTTTGACTTTGAACAAACCTGGTTCCACGCCTCGATACCGACAATATCTGTCACTTTTAAGCCAAAACCCTTTTCAGCGATCGCCCACGCAGACTCCGGATCGACTCCACCACCGTATAAGAAGGTCTTGACTGTCTTTTGATCTACACCTGCTTTCTCTGCAATACGCTCAAACGTCAGACGCCGCCCTTCACTGTCACGATTAGCAGCTTTGGATTCTTTAAGTATTCTGATTCCTTCTTCAGTAGCTTGCACACTGCGGGATTTGCGTCTTCGAGTCATTGATGTAGTCAGTTTATTTGTATTGTTACTAGATTAACCGCTTCTAAACGCTGCTGACAGCCAAGATCGGGGAAGTTTGGGGAACTTTACGATCTTCACCAATCTGCTCTGGAGAAATCCAGTTGACTCCAATAGGCTTGAATCATCAACACTCAAAGGTTCAGCTTATGACAGCCTTTCAACTCAGCCTTTTCCCAGACGAGCCACCCACTCCCCTCGACTCCCTTAACAAAAAGAGAAGAGTACAACTCCCATCCCAACCAACTGTAATTGAGCAATCCTGCACAACCCATAGAGCCGCACAACTGTTGGAGGTATCCACCACAACTCTCTACCGCGCTCGGAAAGAAGGCAAACCTTACCAGAAGGGCGCTTGGACTGCTACCGCTCTTGGTGCAAACGCTTGGACAGTCGTCTACAACCCCTTTAATTCCCACTCACCCTAATCTGAAATAAAACTCATGCTATACGCCTTTGACTATGACAATTCTTTGTCTTCATTTCCCCAATTCCAAAGCGGAGAAATTATCAACGAGTTAGAAACGATCGCTATCGATATTCTAGAGATGATTTTAGGCGATCGCTTCCGTTACTGTCCCCAAGTTCCCCTAGAAATCATCTGTTCCCGTCCAGAAACTTTCACCCGTCTTCCCATTGAACTTTGGAAATTTTGGGTGAGTTCCAGAGTCGATATCGCCTTGATGGAACGCGGTTATTGTGCTAGTCGCAAAGCCAAACTGGTGATAGAATGTCAATCTCATTGGCACGATCGCCCAGAGGTGCAGGAGCGCGATCGCAAAAAAGCCCGACTCCTTGCATCAGTTGGCGTTCCCTTAGTATACCTGCGACAAATCGATCGCGATCGACGCTTCTATCGTTTCTACACTCCCAATGGACAAAAAGAAGTCTTCTACAACTCAATTACCCAACAAGGACGGACAGAACTGGAAGCATTTTTGCAACACTATTCAACACAGTTGACAGTTGACAGTTGACTCTTAGACTATAATTTTTCTGTGTAAGTCCTGTAATTAACACAGGACTTACAGACGGCATCTATCCAAATCGAAAATCAATAATCGACAATGGTATTACTCCCACTCGATCGTACCCGGCGGCTTAGAAGTAATATCGTATTTTTTGCTCTGATCTACTGAATACCTTGTACCACATATAGATGGGATATGCTGGATGATTAGAAAGACCGAGCGCAACTAGGACAACGGTACAACATGGGTGGGAATTTAGCAAACAAGCTTTCCTTTCTAAATTGTTAAAAAATGTCCGCAAGTGACTTTTTTAAATATAAGTTACTGGCACAATTATTTATCTTTAGCCATCAGTGCATTAATACCTTTATAACCGGGTTTTTTACCTTGAGTAAAGGCTAATTATGCAGTTTGTTTGTCCCTCAAACCCCGCTTCTGGAAACCCGTGCATCCAGGATTATATTTTCCTTTACAAGGGTGACTTGATTCCGATTTGTGGTATGTTTTGGTGGCGAGGGGATTTTTTAGGACATCGATATGAAATGTTTAAAATTAAAATCAATGCTGGTGGCGGCGATCGCGATCGCCCTTTGTTTAATTGCGATCGCCAGTTACGCCCAAGCCAACAAGACTTTAACACTGGCGACTTCCCCAGACTACCCGCCCTATGAATTTAAAGATACGGCTGTTAGCGGCAACGAAATCATCGGTTTTGACATCGATATTGCCAAATATATTACTAAAAAATTGGGCTACGAACTGAAAGTAGTTGGCATGGATTTTAACGGCTTAATTCCCGCTTTGCAGGCGGGAAGAGCCGATTTTGTGATGGCTGGAATGACTCCCACCGCAGAAAGGAAAAAAAATGTTGATTTTTCTGACCTTTACTACGAAGCTCAAAATACAATTGTCGCCAATAAAGGCAGCAATTTGACCAAAGCTGAAGATTTAGCCGGGAAAAAAGTAGGCGTTCAACTCGGAAGCATTCAGCAGGAAGCTGTGAAAAAAATGGCCGGGGTGCAACTGGCTCCTCTCAATAGGATTCCTGACATTATTCAAGAAATTAAATCGAACCGCCTCGCGGCGGGAGTGATCGAGGATACTGTCGCTACGGGTTATGCTGCAGCGAACCCAGACTTGGAATTTAACACAATCCCGAATACTGAAGAAAGCGGTTCGGCGATCGCCTTTGCGAAAGGTTCGAGATTAGTTCCAGAATTCAACCGAGTCCTCCAGCAAATGAAAGCCAGCGGTCAAATTAAGGAACTAGCTACTAAGTGGTTTTCTCGACCAATTCCGCAAGAACCTGCTCAAGCAAATCAGCCTGCGGTAGCGCCCAAGTTCGGGTTAGATTTTGGGAAAATCGAGCCGAGTTTGCCTTATATTTTGTCCGGGATTGGGGTAACGCTAACTTTTACCTTGCTGTCGGCATTTCTCGGATTTATCTGGGGAATTGTCCTGTCTCTGTTTAAGATTTCTAGCATTAAACCGCTGTTTTGGTTTGGCACTGCTTACACCTCAATTTTTCGCGGAACACCGCTAATTTTGCAGTTGACTTTAGTTTATTTTGCAACGCCGCAGCTTACGGGCTATAATATATCTGCGCTGCAAGCTGGCGTGATTACTTTTTTCCTCAATTCTGGGGCTTATATTTCCGAAACAATCCGCGCGGGAATTCAAGCCGTAGATAAAGGTCAAAAAGAAGCCGCAGAATCCCTTGGTGTTCCCTACAAACTGATGATGGGCGATATTATCTTGCCGCAAGCGTTGAAAAATATTTTGCCTGCATTGGTGAATGAAAGTATTGCTTTACTCAAGGATTCAGCTTTAGTTTCAGTAATTGGCGTAGAAGACTTGCTGCGCCGCGCTACAATTGTCGGAGCAGAAAAGTATATTTACTTTGAACCTTTGATATTTGTCGGCGCAATTTATTATTTGATGGTGCTTAGTTTAACTTGGGGGGCAAATGTACTCGAACGCAGACTCCAAAGTAGCAGTTAAGGTCGATCGCCTGTATAAATCTTTTGGCAATCTTAAGGTTTTGCGCGAGATAACTACTGAGATTCATAAAGGAGAAGTGATTGCCATTATCGGTCCTTCGGGGTGCGGCAAGTCTACTTTTTTGCGGTGTTTGAATTTACTGGAAATTCCCACTTCGGGACACATATACATTGACGGGGTGGATATTACTTTGCCCAAGGCAGATATTATGAAAATCCGCCAGAAAGTAGGGATGGTTTTTCAGCATTTCCACTTGTTCCCGCACATGACTGTGCTGCAAAATGTGATGTATGCGCCTGTAAAGGTGAAGCAGGTTGAATCGGATCAGGCGCGTCTGAAGGGGTTAGAATTGCTGGAAAAAGTGGGTTTGTCAGATAAGGCCCAGGTTTATCCTTCTAAGCTTTCGGGGGGGCAAAAACAGCGGGTGGCGATCGCCCGCTGTTTGGCTATGGAACCGGAAATTTTGTTGATGGACGAACCGACTTCTGCACTCGATCCAGAAATGGTTAAAGAAGTGTTAGATGTGATGAAAGCTTTGACGAAAACGGGAATTACAATGGCAATTGTAACTCACGAAATGGGTTTTGCGCGGGAAGTCGCCCACCGGATTTTGTTTCTCGATGGCGGAAAGGTGGCGGAAGATGTGCCGCCGCAGGAGTTTTTTAGCAACCCAAAGTGCGATCGCGCCAAGCAATTTCTGGAAAAAATGCTTTAATTCATATAATAATTAGAGTTTTTAACCGCAGAGGACACAGAGGACACAGAGAGAGTTAGATGAGAAAGAGAAAGTTGCGGTAGGGTTCGTCAGTTTGAGATGCTCGATCGCCACGGACAGCATAATAATGTTGATTCGATGATTAACTTGGTAATTCTGTTAGAAAAAAGAGAGAATTCTTTGAATCACTTGGGTATTAAAATTTTTCGGAAAGCGGTGTCTTTCCTGAGCGTGATCGAGAAAGAAAGTCTTGGGATAATAAGCAAGACCGGCTTCCATCTCGCTAATCTTTTCTAATAAGGGTTCGATCAGATCGATTTTTTCGGGATGGCGATGTTGGATGAGAGTCGCAGCATTCCTAAAATGCCGCCCCTCATCCTGCGTGACCAAATGTCCTACGCGAGCAAAGCCGTTCCCATAGTGTTGGTAGAATTCCTTAATATCCCGGTGATAAGACCACACGGAACCCATTTCGTCAAACATTAAACCAACTAGAATGGTGAATTCGTTCTCAATCAAAAACGAGATCGGTTCAAGTTCATGCACCCGACTCTGGTTTTTTTGGTCGATCGCCTCTGGGGACAAACCTGATACCATGTGATAGACCTTACGTAGAGCAACGTAGTGCCGTAATTCGTCTTGCAGCCAAAGTTCGATCGCACTCATGAATTCTAACGAGAACTCCGAACTGCGAGATAGCAGATGCTCGTAGAGTGGCTGACTGTCTCCCTCAGAGAACACATCTCGGCTGAGGAGATCCATAAATCCAGCCTGAATTGTAGGCGCGACTTCGGGAATTTTCAACTCATCGGCAATAAATTCATCTACACTCCACTCACTGCTAAGAATCGGAATTCCCCGGACATCATGAGTTTGTAATTTCATAGTTTTTCTGATTAGAAGTTAAGTATTCACCAGACGATCGCTCACAATATGCGGAACGATTAAGCAATGTCGTCCGGTGATCGGATTGGTATCTCCGCGCAATACGATGCCGGAGGGAGTATCGCCGACAATCCAGGAACCTACGACGAAGTGGTAGCCAAAATATTCGGGCAAGGGTTGATAGGACTGAATAATGAATCCTTCGCGATCGTAGCCCATCGCCTCGCGGGCGTGAACGGCTCCGGCAACAAAATCGCCTGTCTCAATAGAAACCCCAATACCTTCTAGACCGACGAGAGGCTTTTTGACGTGCATTTGGGTCAGTAATGCTGTGGATTCGATCGAGATAGTATCTGTGAAGAAAGTGGGTAGCAAGAATTGAGCGTACACTGGGTGGTTGCCAAATAATTCCCACATCCACACCATCGCTCCTTTATTGCTTAAAATCTGTTTCCACAGCGGTTCAATGATTTTCACGTCCCCTGCTATCAGGCGTGATGCTAGGGCTTCATCTGCGTTAAAGGATTGGCTGGCGAGTTGCAAATCCAGCCAATCGACGATTTTCCACAGCCGCAAAATCCGATTATTAAATTGATCGACAAAAAATCCTTCTTCATCCACGCCCAGATGGTTACGCAATCCTACAAGTTGGGTAAAAAAGCGATCGTTTCCCAATTCTTGATTAATAATTTCCACCAGTTGTCCTGCCATCTCGGTATCTTCTGACAGATGCTCGTCAATTAACAAGCTCAGGCCGAATTGCTTTAAATCATAATGACGACTTAGAGTGCGGAATCGACCCGCAACTTCGTCCCAAAAGTTGTTGAACTGATCGGCATCGTTGGGGAGCGATCGCAAATCTCGGCTGTTTTTTTTCATGTCATCTAACCACAGCCATTGATAGACTGTTTCTGCACCCAAGAGAGGAGTTTCGCCGTTGATTTCTAGAAGGCTAATTTTTCCATCTTCAGTGACGGCAAGATCGAAACGGGTATAAAGAGACATATCTTCTGCTTCGTCAACCCGATCCCACGAAACCTGAATTGCTTCCCAGAAAGCAGGGGGAATAGCGAGTTTTTTCATCCGATTTTCTAGGCCATCAGCGGTAAAAAACCAGTCCAAAAACTCCCGGCACATATCCCAAAGAGCCTCAGTAGCATCCCAGATCCTCGCCTCTTCCTGGCGCGAAAACATCACCCCAAAGGGACGGTCTAAGGCTTCTGCCCAGTAGCGTTGGTTGATGTCTGCAAGAGGCTGACATTGGTAGGCGTTCTCTAATACGTGCTGCTGCCAGTTGCGTCGTCGCTGAAACAAAAAGGGATACATGGATGAAGCACCTTGCTAGTGACACTGGAGAATATGGAAAAATAGAGAAAAATCGGTCTTGGTTACTTTCCTCCGGTTCCCAAAGGAGCCGTGGAACGGACTGCGCTACCAAACCTCCCTCGTCCTTTGATGGTTCCCTGAGCTGCGTGGCCTGGGGGACGATTTGGGGTGTCGCTACTGGAGGAAAAGTAGGGAGAATCTAGCGGTATGCCCTGTAGGGGACGAGTAATCTGGGTTCTATCTGGAGTTACAATTCCGATGTTGGAGCGGTAAACGGGTTGCACTGGATAAACCGTGTAGGAGCCGCCGTTGACGCCGTTGACCACTGTTGGAGGGGCATCATCATCGACATCATCGGTGAAATAGAAGCCGCCGAACTCTGGTCGCCATCCGGGGGTAGCAGCGCTGGAATTCGATACCTGCGAGCAAATGCTTGCTGTGTCTTCTTGACATTCTGGCTGCGTGCGATACACGGGCGTAATGCGTTCGTATTCCTGCATTGCGTACCGGAACTGGGCCTGACACTGCTCTTTGGTGAACCCGTTGCTTTGGTTCATCGCATCTACAATACATTGCTGTTCGGATTCGTAGTAGCGTACTTCGTTGCGTTGGTGCAACATGGTATAAGCAAGATAGCCTAATCCACCGATCGCCAGTACACCTGATGTAATTAGAAGGTAACGAATTGTTGTCGTTCGATTGTTGTTATGAGTCATGGCTAACCAGAGGTTAGAGTCATTATTTCAAAGAACCTGTAATGTGATGAATTTGCTGCCACTGAGATGATTGGATTTACACGGTCAGCCACAGTTCAAGTAATTTACCTCAGTCTGTGAGTTGGAACTCAGGACTTTGATTATAGCTTTTACTACATGGCCCGATTCAGGGTTTCCTCGATCGCAGCAAATTATCTTCCTCAAATATTTGATTTCAAATTCGCCTTTTTTGACTGCGCTGATTTCGCTGGCGATCGAGCTTTGCTAAAAATGCACCCGAAACATCGGCCAGAATGCTAATTATCCGATACAAAGCCACCGCACTCAGAATTATACCCGTAGAAAAGCGATCGGACAGCAGGGCGATCGCCGTTGCTTCAAATACTCCCATTCCCCCCGGTGCACCCGGTACGACTAAACCGACAACAAACGCAAAACAAAAAGCACCGAACAAGTTGGGAATATTGCTAAAGTTCACCGGAGTTAAAGCAGTTACAGTTAGCAAAAAACCGCAGCCTCGCAATCCGATAAAACACATTTGTCCAATTAACGGCACTAAAGGATAGCGTTTAATTGGCAAATTAATTTTGTGGCGCGACTTGACATTCGATGTTTTTTTAGCTAGATTGGAGGTAGACTCTGCACGAAAATTCAGTTCCTCGCTCGCATCCTCCCCAGCCTGGGAATTTTCCCCATTGTTCTTGGATAACTTCAACCGCTCTACAAAAAGAACGATCGGATTTAAAATTCGGGGATGAATCGCCGTTAAAATAGCAGCCCAACCGACAATCCGCAAAAACCAATTGATTTTGTCAAAACAAATCAACCCAATCAAAACGCCCGCCGAAGCCATCAGCAGCGGTTCCAGCAACACGCTGAGAGTAGCAGCTTTGGGGAAAATTCCTGCCTTTTTTGCGTCCAATATTCGACCCCAAAAATGCCAAATATTCCCCGGCAAATACTTGGCAATATTAGTTTTGAGAAAAACTTGAATCGCCCAGGCGGCAGTTACAGGTTGGCGGAATTCTCGCAAAATCAACATCCACACCCAACCGACAAAAATTAGAGATAATAAAGTGACGCCGAGGGCGATCGCCAGCAACGGAAAACTTTCGGCTCGAATTTGGATATTCGCGACTTCTCGCCAGTGAGTTAAAAAAGCTTTGGCAATAAATAAAAACGTCCCGCCCAAAATTAAATAGCGCAAATAAGGCTGGAGACGCGATTTCGCGAGATTTAAAAAATTCTGAATTCGATGCAAGTGTTGTTTTCCCATTTTCTGACCCCGATTGTGAATTTGGGATTAAGTTATGCTGTTTTAGATTTTATATTTGAGATGGGCAAAGGCGGAATTGTGGTTAATTTACACGACATGATATGACGGAATAAATCTATTTAACCTAACCTATGCAGACCTCTACAGACTGTGCGTAATGCGCGCCTTACAGACTATTTAGGGCGTTTTTAACCACAAACTTAAATTTAAAATCTAAAATTTAGATCGATATACCTCGCTAGGAGTACATTTCTATGCCCGGCCCGAGCCCTGACGGTCTTTCCTATCTTTTAGATGATAGCCCCAATAGTTTCGCCTTGACTCCGGGCTTTTTGACTCCTTATCCTAACGGATTTTTTGCCCTTGGCGGCAACGATTTTATTATCGGTTCGTCGGATGCCGATCGCATCAGCGGCGATAATGGTAACGATCGCATTCTCGGCGGCAGCAATTCCGATACCCTGTTGGGGGGTGCAGACAACGATGTGCTTAACGGCGGTGTCAGCAGCGACATCTTGTTTGGCGATGCCGGCAGCGATACCTTGCAGGGAGGTAAGGGAGATGACGCCCTCAACGGTGACTTTGGCAGCGACGTTTTAGTGGGCGATGGCGGCAAAGATATGCTGACAGGGGGTTTGAGTCCAGATACCTTTGTCCTCCGCAGCGACTCTGCAGTCACCGATCCGGCTGCTGCCGACGTTATTACTGACTTTAACAGTTTTGTGGATTCGATCGGTCTGACTGACAATCTTACCGAAGCTGACTTGATTCTCGAAGAAATATCGATCGCCCCCGGTATTTCCAATACATTAATTAAAATTCGCCAATCCAATGCTATTTTAGGCTTGGTAGCCAACGCATCTCCACAAGACCTCGCCGATACATTCATCTCTGCAACTACCGTATTGGGCAACCAACTCAGCGAAGCTCGCGATTTAGGCATTTTGGGCGACACTCAAACGATCGCAGACTCGGTTAGCAACGCCCGGCCAGACGGCCTTTACCGCTTTACTTTGCCTGCCACTAGCGACTTTAAATTAACTGTCAGCGGTTTGACGGCTGATGTTGACGTGGCATTAATTAAAGATCTTAACGGCGACAATTCTATTGACTTCACCGATATTATTGCTTCTTCTCAACAACCGGATTTATCGCCGGAGTCGATCGACATCAACGGTTTAGCTGCAGGAACTTACTTTATCCGAATTTATCAATACCAAGGCAGTACAAATTTCTCCCTCAATCTGTCTGCAACCCCTGCAACTGTTTTTACTAACAATGCGAGCAACTTGCAGGGTTTTGACTCTCGTTTTGGGTTCGGTTTGGTGAATGCAGCGGCGGCAGTTGCTAAAGCTCGAGGTACTGCACCTTTTCCTGACGTTCCCGACTTGGGCGGCGACGAGTGGGGCAGAGATTTAATTAAAGCTCCAGAGGTTTGGGCCCAGGGCTTGACTGGAGACGGAATTGTGGTGGCAGTTATCGACAGCGGAGTTGACTACAATCACCCGGATTTGACGGGGAATATTTGGAGTAATGCGGGGGAAACGGGTGTTGATGCCATCGGTCGCAATAAAGCTAGCAACGGGGCTGATGATGACAACAATGGCTTTGTTGACGATTTCCGGGGATGGGATTTTGTCAACAACGATAATGACCCGATGGATGATAACAATCACGGCACTCATATATCGGGTTTAGTTGCTGCGAAAAAAGATGGGGTTGGGATTACTGGAACGGCTCCGACTGCGAAGATTATGCCTGTGAAAATACTTGATGGGGCAGGGGTAGGTAAAATTCGAGATGAAATTAATGCGATTAATTATGCGGTGGCAAATGGAGCAAAGATAATAAATGTGAGTTTGGGCGGCCTACAGTTGAATGCTCAAGAATTGGATGCGATTCGAGCGGCTGAAGCTCAAGGCGCGATCGTGATTTCGGCGGCGGGAAATGATGCTCGCCCACAAGTAGATTATCCGGCTCGGTTTGCCAATGAGGTAGGGATTGCTGTCGGTGGTGTTACCCGAAATGGCTTGTTTGGGAATTATTCTAACCGGGCAGGTGCGGAGACAATTAATTATTTTGTTGCTCCGGGCGGCGACGGTGGCACGACGGATTCTGGTGACGTTTATTCAACTGTGCCGCTTTCTCAACCGGGGATTCCCTATCGATATTTTGCGGGTACTTCAATGGGAGTGCCACAAGTATCCGGGGTGATAGCTTTGATGTTGCAAGCTAATCCGAGTCTGACTCCTGCTGATATTAAGAGGATTCTTGCGGAAACTGCGAATCGATCGGTTTGAATTTGATGCAAGTGCGATCGATCTACAATCCTCAATCTTCTACCAATTATTAAAAGCAAACCGTGGGGACACCGCAATGCCGTGTCCTACTCCCCGCGCCGGACACGCAATTTCGTGTCCCTACTTTTCATAATTGGTATTAAAAATTGGCGGCGTAAGTTAAGTCAAATTGGCGGCACAGGGTGATGCAGCAGTAGCTTGGTCGATCGAATACTAACTCGTAATTCATCTGCCCATCTATTTTGGTGATCGGCTGCTTTAAAGGGATGCCCTGAATATCGTATTGGCGGCGTTCTAAGGCACTCCAGTCGATAATTTTGAAGTCGATTTGGTTCTGCAACTCAGTTGCGATCAGATATAGGTGCATCTTGTCTTCAACTTTCCCAGTCAGGGGAACTTTTATTAACACTGACTGGGTGACGAGGGGTTTTTGGTCGTTGGGATGCTTCTGGGTGTGGCAGCTTTTGAGTTCTATATCGTAAGGTTCTACCTTGAATTTCTCTCCACTTGCGATCGCAGATGAGTGCAAATCTTTCAGGCACTTTTCTAGGTGAGGAATCAGCCCTAAGTCTGGATCGCACAGCAGTTTACGAATGTTGGAGGTTTCAGTGACTGTCATTTGAGATTTTTGATGTTATTTTTTTATTGTTAACTTTTAGCTTACCACGAAAAGCAAACCTATCGAACTCTCCTTGCGACATACTTCCAAAAATGGCGTTTATCGTCAGTATGTCGCAGTGAATAAGACATTTATTTTTTGGCAGCCCACCCGTGTTTTTTGCCTTAATGTTTGAGATTATTTCTTGGTAATTTTCCACAGACTAAGCTCAACATTAGCGTCAGCCCGCTCTATTTGATAGTTTTGTTGCTGAATTGCCGATCGCAAAGTAGGGGACGGTCTGTATAAAAACAACTCACTGAAACCGCCGGGAATTTGCGGGGGTTGGGGTTTTTTCTTTGCCAATTCTCGATTTTTGTAGCAAGAAGTGTAACAGCGAGGTTCTATTAGCAGTTGGACTTTTGGTTGCAGGTGATAACTTAAAGGCATGATGTATGCAATGTTGGTATCGCTGATTATCAGGGGATTGCTGGCAGCATTGACAGTCGCGGCTACTTCCAAGGCACGTAACCAACCGCTACCTTTATTCCACCAAATATCTGCTTGAGAACTAACTCCCCCGGATACAATACCTGCGAAAAAAACTCCAACTATAACTATTTTCCACAGTTTTTGCTGTTTGAAGTTCTCCAAATTGTTACTAATTTTCGCAGACAGCAGGTAAGCCACTGCTAGCTGAATTCCCACATAACAAGGAACTAAATATCGCGGATTTGCTGAGCGCCTTCCACCCTTGATTAGATCAGGTACTACTAAAAACAAAGCAGTTGTTGCAATTAATAACAATACAATCAACCACACTCGCTTTGGTGTTTGTCGGCATAGATAATAAAGGGCATAGCTGACTAAACCTAGAACCATGATTCCAACTGGAATTACTAAGGCTAGTTGTGTAGCGTTGGCAGTTCCATCAATGCCAATATCAAAAAATGCTATGGTGATAGAACCAACCCACCTGCTGACTAATCTTAAGAAATTTGTTTGTTCTGCCCATACAGTTGTGCTTCTAACTTGATTGAAGTTTTCTACAGTATTTACGAGGGAAGGCATGAAGCAGATCAAAGCGATTAAAGCTGCTACATAATAGGAAATGAATGTTTTCACATCGCGCCAGTTGGCAATAACTGCGACGTAGATTGCGTGGGCGGCAGCGACGCAGACAAATAACAAGTGGGTGTACAATCCCAGTGTTGCTGTGCCTGCATAAAGCGCCCAGGAAAGAACGAGGGCGACAGCATTTTGAGTTTCCTCAGAGCGCATTGCTCGCAGCAAGGCCGCACTAGATAAAATAGTAGTTAATGTCCACAAACTGTACTGTCTTGCTTCTTGGGCAAATATGATGTGGTAGGGAGAAATGGCGAAAATTGCGATCGCCATCCACGCTACGGCTGAAGATTCAAATAACTCCCAAGCCAGCCAATAAATTGCGGGAAATACTAGCAGGCTAATCACGGCGGCCAAACTTCTCATTACGGCAATGGAACTGCCGAACCATTGCGCCCAATATCGCGCTAGTACATAATACAGAGGCGGGTGTTGGGGGTCTTCTGTTACTAAAGAATTCAGGGTATCCCTTAAAGTTTTTTCGGAATTTATCTGCTGATATTTTTGTAAATCCGCAGGCGAGGTTATTTTCTGGTAGGAAATTTGTTTGATTATTTCGGCTTCAGTGTAGCCAGAAACTCTCAAAGAAGTATATGTTTCGTCGATCCAGTAAAATTTGCGATCGAGATTGGCGAAGCGAAATAAAATACCTATGACTAATACGGCGATAATAAAAAATCGCAGCCACTTGTCAAGTGAAGGGTTATGAGAATTTAGTCGATCGCAATTTTTCGGAAATTCCATTTTAAACAAGCTCACCTGCTTTTGCTATATAAAACATCATTTGTTGACTATTTTGCCTAGGATAATTTCGTCATTTTCCGCATAGATTGTTTGTATTTTATATTGATTACTTTTGGCAATTTTTGTCTTTAATTCGCGAGAAATACTGTACAAAAAAATCTCGTTAAAATTCTCCGGGATTTCAACATTATTTTTAGGTGGCATTAGTAATAATTTAGCTTTGGGATCGAGTTGGTGACTCATACCGAGTAAATTGCCGATATCCCATACAATATACTCTGAAAAGTCTGTTATGATTAATGGCTTAGAAGCTGAGTTGACTGTACGGGCGATCGAAACGTTAAGAAGAGAGCCAGATTTATTCCACCAATTATCTGCTGACACATAGAGGCAGCAAGACGCAATTCCCATTGAGAGCAGAACAACGAGAGCTAATCTCCACAGCTTTTGTAATTGAGCTGTAACTTGAACTTGAGTAAAAAAATAAGCCACAGATATCTGGATTCCTAAATAACAGGGAATCATGTAACGAGTGTTGACAGATCGAATCCCTCCCCTAATTAAGTCCGCTGGTAATAAAAATCCTACTATCACGAACGTTAATGTCACAACAAACAACCAAACTCGCATTTTCGTTTTACATACAAGTAAATAAAAAGAATACCCTACCATTATTAAAATCATTAAAATAACTGGCAGAGTAGATATCAAATATGGTCGTGACAAATTCCAGTAAAATCCCACATCAAAAAATTGATTGGTAATGTTCAATACCCAACTTTTTATCAATTCTGAAATAGGTCTTCTCAGAGACAGCCAGGATGTTTTATCAGTGGCATTGCCCGAGTTTTTTATAAAAGCTATAATCCAAGGAGACAGAGCAATCAATCCTGTTATTGATGCTAGCAAATAGCCAATTACCGTCTTGTTAAACCGGAATTTTTCGATAACTAATACATAGATTCCATGTCCTATTGCAACTATTCCAAATAAGAGGTGAGAATAAAATCCAACTACTAATGTTACACCATAAATTGCCCAACTACTATTAGTTTTTAGGCGCATTGCTCGTAGCAAGACCGCGCTTGACATTAAAATTAACATGACAAACAAACTGTAAGGTCGAGCTTCCTGAGCATAAACTACCTGAAAAGGCGATACAGCTATTATGGCAACTGCTAACCAAGCTGTCACCGATGACTCAAATAATTCTAAGCATAGCCAATACATACAAGGTAATGCCAGCACGCTAAAAACCGCCGACAAACTTCTAGTTACTGCAATTGAATCTCCAAACAGTTGCACCCAGAATCTCACTGCTACAAAGTACAGGGGAGTAAGTTGAGACTCTTCTAATGCCAATCCTTTTACGGTGTCAAAAACGCTTTTCTCTGTATTTATTCGCTGGTACTTTTGTAGAGTTTTTATTTCCTTGATTTTACCGTCACCAAACTCTTGAATAAATTCAGATTCTGTATAACCCGAAATCCGCAGTGAAGTGTAACCTTCGTCTAGCCAGTAAACTTTTTTTTCGAGATTGGCGAAACGAAAAAATATACCCAGGACTAATATAACTATCATTAAAACTCTCATCCACTTGCCAAGTGAAGGATGGTGATAATTTAGCCTAGCACCATTTTTTGTATATTCCATTTTAAATAAATTCAATTATAACAACAGAATAGCCCAGCCCCGACTTCTTTGAACCAAGATAGCATATACCCGACTTCTTTAAGAAGTCGGGTATCAAATCTTAATCAAACGAATTTAAGATTAATCATCTACTCCTTCAATCGGCGCAAAACCTTGCCTCTGAATATTTTCGGTTATGGTGCGGGGTTCGAGGAATTGCAGCAAATAATCCGGGCCACCCGCTTTAGAACCAACCCCCGAAAGTTTGAATCCTCCGAAAGGTTGTCGCGATACCACAGCGCCGGTAATTCCGCGATTGATGTACAGGTTTCCAACTTCAAAATCCGATGCTGCTCGATCGATATGCGAAGGCGTGCGAGAATACAATCCGCCGGTTAAAGCAAAATTCGTGCCGTTAGCAATCGCAATCGCTTCGCTGAAATTTTTTGCCCGCATCACCGACAAAACTGGGCCGAAAATTTCTTCTTGGGCAATAGTTACTGTGGGCGATACTTCCGTAACAATGACTGGGCCGACAAAATAGCCGGTTTCCGGTGCCGGCATTTCTAAAGCTATTTTAGCTTCGGCGCGACCTTTTTCGATGTATTCGCGGATGCGCGATTGGGCATTTGCATCAATCACAGGGCCCACTTGAGTGCCTGGATTTTCTGCTGGGCCGACATTGAGCGATCGCGTCGCTTCTACCAATCTTGCCACAAAATTATCGTACACTGATTCGACCACAATTACTCGCGAACAAGCGGAACATTTTTGGCCGCTGTAGCCAAATGCCGAATAAACTACGCCTGCAACTGCTTGGTCTAAATCTGCACTTTCATCGACAATAATTGCATTCTTGCCGCCCATTTCCGCAATTACTCGTTTCAGGTGTTTTTGTCCAGGCTGCAAAATCGCAGCATCGGCATAAATCTGACAGCCCACTTCCTGAGAACCGGTGAAAGTAATCATGTGAACGTCGGGATGTTTCACCATGTAAGCGCCGACGGTTGAACCTTTGCAAGGCACGTATTGAAATACGCCTTTGGGAATGCCAGCTTCTAGCAAAATTTCTGTGATTTTTGCGGCAATTACTGAGGAAACTTCCGCAGGTTTGAGCAAAGTACAATTACCTGCCACCAGCGATGCAACTGTCATGCCAACGGGAATTGCGAGAGGGAAATTCCAAGGCGAAATGATTAAAGAAATGCCGCGCGGCTGATAGGTGTAGCGGTTAGTTTCTCCGGGAATGTCGTAATTTTTCCCTTGTTCTAACCGTTCCATTTCGTCGGCGTAGTAGCGGCAAAAATCTATAGCTTCAGAAACTTCGGCATCGCATTCTCTGACGGGTTTGCCGACTTCAAACACCATCCAAGCTGACAGTTCGTGCCGCCGCTGTTCCATCAACTCAGCGGCTTTGCGGAGGACGCCGGCGCGCTGGCGAACGGGGGTTTTCCGCCAACTGGTGGAGGCTGCTTTTGCTGCTTCCAGGGCTTGTTTGGCCTGTTCTTCGGAAAGCAATCCGATTTTGCCAACTACTTCTGTGGGATTGGAAGGGTTGAGAGAGTTAACTGTTGCTTCAGTATTTTGGTACTCGCCATTAATTAGCGGTAAATAGGTTTTACCTAAGTTAGCCCGCACTGATTTGATGGCTGTTTCTGCTTGTTGCCGCAATTTGGTATTGGCGTAGTCTGTATCGGCAACGTTGGGAAATACTTTGCTGTAAACTAGCTGGTCATTTCCATTAGCAACGGGCGCGGCTAACAATTGTTCGATCGGCATTTCTTCGGAACTTTGCCGGATGAAAGAACTGTTGGCGGTATTTTCCAGCAAACGGCGGATCAAATAAGCCATTCCCGGCAGTAAATCGCCGTAGGGGCAGTAGACTCGAACGCGATAACCCCGATCGACTAAAAGCTTAGCCAATTTGTCGCCCATGCCGTACAGCACTTGCATTTCAAAGCGGCGGCGCGGTATATTGAGAGTTTCGGCAATGGCGATCGCCCTCGCTTGCGATCGCACATTATGACTGCCAATAGCTGCATACAAATATTCGTGATTTTCTAGCAGCAACTGCGTCATCTGCTCGAAATTAGCATCGGTAGCAACTTTGTCATTGTAGACCGGCTGTGGCCAATCTTTCTGCATCGCTTTGATAGTTTCCTGATCCCAGTAAGCGCCTTTTACCAGACGCACTGTTACCGGATTTCCGCGTTTTTTTGCCCAGGAAATCAGGTTTCGCAAATCTTGAGCACTGTCGCGCAAATATGCTTGCAATGTAATTCCAATATCCGTGCGACTGCGAAACTCTTCCTCTAACAATAAGTCTTTGAGAATGCTCAGAGTTAAACTCTTGTAAGCATACTGTTCCATATCAAAATGAACAGCCGCTCCCAACTCCTTCGCGCGGCGCAGTAAAATGCGAATTCTCTCGCTTACTTTCTCCTCGCTACCTTTAGCATCCAAAGGGTCAAACTGAGAATAAAAAGCCGTTAACTTTACCGATACTTGCACTCGCGGCAGAGTTTCGCCGTCAGCTTTGTCAATTGCATCTACTTGCGGCCAATTCTTCGCTGCATTCGCGAGTTCCTCCATCAATTCCAAATAGCGGTTAAGATAAATTTGCGCCTCAGTTTCAGTAATGACAGCTTCCCCCAAAAGGTCAACTGTAAAACCCATTTTATCTTTGCGAAGTCGCTCTAAAGTTTTAACTACCTGCTTGATATTTTCCCCAGAAATATACTTGTGCGCCAAAGTTTCCACCGCAGGCGCAACCGTCGTCGCAGCCAATTGTCCAGGAATCGAATCAGCGTTAGTAAAATTGAGCAATTTTTTCAAAGCTTCGGGCAATTCTACCTCTTCAGCAGTCAGGTATTCTTGCAAGTGGCGGGCAATTTCCGGCTTGCTGCGGAGGGCCGGCAAACAGTCGATGAATCGAAACAACTGCACCCGCAGTCCGGGGCTAGCCATCGCCCAATCCATCAGTTTGTCGTCCCAGCGCATTTGGTCTTGCAGTTGACCGAAAAAAGATCGCTTTTTGTCTTGAGTTGCCTTCAGGATTTCTTTGGCAATTTCCTGAGTTTTTGCTTCGTAGATGTTTTCAGATACTTGTGCGATCATTGGTAATAAGTAATTGGTAATTTGTAATTAACAACAGGGGGGGCTTATATATTTTGTAACTACCCCCTGATACAATTATAGTTGCTATTTGACTTCAATTTTAACTTGGTAGTTTGCTTGGCGATCGCCTGAAATTTCAATAGTATAATCGCCGCTACTGGCTAGTTGACCTTGCCACTGACCTGTGCTGTCAGCAGTACCTAAATTTTCACCGTTAGGAGCAATAATTGCGGCGCTAACTTGACCTTCTTGAACATTTATTGTCATGCTTTGGCCGCTATTGCACTCCAGTAAGTAGCGCCTGGATATGTTGGCTCGCAAACTATTGCTCAGAGTAGTTCCCGTAGCACCGGCTTGAAAGTAAACTCGCTCGGTTACAGGGGTTTCAACCGCAGCGGGAGTTGGAGTTGGAGTTGGAGAAGGCAACGGCGACGCCGAGGGTGACGGCGAAGCAAGTTGGGGAACGCCAGACACAGAGGGTATTTGAGTGGGACGGGGCGACGGATAGATTGTGGCGGGCAGTCGAGTTCCAGGTGCTGGGGGAAGTCCGGGCCGGCGGCTGGCGGGCGCTGTTGCGACAGGCGGAGGGCTTTCGGGGAGGGGTACGTCAGCGGGTAGTTTGATTTGCAGGTTCGCTCTTTCCTGATACATTCTCCACGCTAGCAAACTGCCGAGACTAAGGACGGAACCGACTAACATTCCGCTGAGAAAAACTGCTAAGATTTGCCAGGATCGAGCTGGTTTTGGTTCGGGGTTGGCAGTTGGAATTGTTGGAGGCGGATAACTTGCAAGTTGAGTTGTTGCCGGCGCGCTATCGGCGGCAATTGGAATTGTTTCGGCCACGTCGATTGGCGCTGAAATATCTTTGGACGCGACAATTTCTGCGGGAGTTTCTAGGGGTGCGGAAGTTGAATCGCCACTGGCAATTTCACTGCGCTCGAACTCATCACTGGCAGTGGAAATTGTTTCCGGTTGCTGAGTCAAAAGTTGTTTTTTTTCCTGTTCGTCGCTCATGGGGCTAAATTTATTTTACAAAGACCGCTTTTAGACATTTTACGTTACTGGTGCGATCGCCTGCACTGAACAACTACGGCAATGCTCTTGACAAATTGCCGTCCGTGTCTATCGAGAAATCTATCTGCTGGGGCGATCGCAATTTACCAATTTTCTGTAAATATTGAGTTCAAATTGCGATCGCAAATTACTACTGGGCTCCAGTATTAGGCAAAGACTGCCAAAAAGGCCGCTCTTCTGGCTTCCTCACAGTATTAGTCGCCGACTGCACGTTTCCTTTCAATTCTTGATAATACCTGTCATCCAGAAAACTAACGCTGACGCCAGCAGGAAGCAGCAGTTGCCGCAATCTTTCCTGAGTGTAATCTACACCCTCAATCATTGGCCCGCGCGGATTTGAAACTAACAATTTGCCGTTAACTGGCACCGAATTGACCATATTGGGCCACCAAGCATAACCGCTGTAGCCAAACATCACCGGAACTTGAATAATTTGGTCGTCTCGGAGTAAAAATTCTCTTTTCAACTTCTCTATAATCGGATTAAGTTTCTGATTTTGCAAATAGAGATTGTGTTGAATTAAAGCACGGTTTTGCAAAGCGGCGCTGACAGTTGTTTGAGTGCTCAAACCGCGATTGATCGTCACATCGCCGTAACCTCTTCCCTCCAATTCTTCCAACAGCTTAACTCCAGCTTCGGGACTGGCGATCGCCATTACATATTGTCCGGGAGTTTGAGTGGGAATAAAATTGATAATTTCATCGACTTGGCGAGTCAAAAGCCAAGAAGTATCAATATCCACTGGCGGCCCTTGAATTCGCTGAGCTTGAATAAAATCCAGTACCTCTGGATTAAAACTAGCATTTCCCGAATTCCCGTAATAAACTCGACCCATTGGGTGTCCGGGAATCGGCGGTGTTACCTGCAAATTGCCGTATCCGTCAGACCACTGACTTACAGGGTCTAAAGAACGAGGATTGCCAATTTTAACTACTTTCAAATCCCGGTCTTGAGTTAATTTAACAGGCGGGTTTTTCTCTGGTTCGCTATTGCTTTTTAGGGCGACATTAAACAGGCGTAAATCCGATTTTTCTGGCAATTGAACGTAGCCGTTTTTCTGGGTATCTTGCATCCAAGTGCGATCGCCCTGGAGAATTTTTACTTTAGCGCCCGTGGGTTCTACTGCTTGTTTTAGTTGGGAGATAAATTCGCTGTTTACCGAGCCTCTGTCGCTGACCTGAACTTCGGTTACTGGTGCTGTATTTGGCGCTATCATCCAAGGACTAACGCCCATTTGGATTGTGGTGGAGGCGATTTCTTGACCGTTGTTTTGGGCAGTTGCTTTGAGATTAACAGTACCGTTCCAATTGCGATCGGCAAATTGTTTGGCTTCGACACCTAAAACAATATTCGTGCTGAAAACTAGAGGTTTAGCACCGGATATATCTACAGGTTGCCAGCCGTCGCCCGTCTTCTGAAAAACGCTGATGTGAGGGCTAGCAATGCTGTCAGCAGTGATAAATAACTGAGAGGTTTTGAAGTTTTCAGACAGTGTTAAGTTAACTTGAGAAAGCATTGCTGCACGGCGGGGAGCGCTAACTTTGGTTTGTTTCCAAGTCGGTATCTTGCCGCGATCGTTATTGCGATCGTTAAATAAAATGAGCGCGCCCTTGGACAAAGACCATTGTTCTTTTCCGGCTTCGTCTTGCTCGTTAATTTGGCCATCTCTGTTGGTATCTCCAGCAAAGAAAAAGTTCGGCGGTGACGCACCAGGCGTAACTGGGGCGGGAGTTGGTGTTGCAGTTGATTCAGGAGTTGGTTGAGGAGTTGCTTGCTGATTTCTCTCTAACTCTTGTCTTTCAAGTTCTTGTCTGGCTAGCTCTTGCCTTTCAAGTTCTTGTCTGGCTAACTCTTGCCTTTCAAGTTCTTGTCTTTCCAGTTCTTGTCGGGCTAACTCTTGCTTTTCAAGTTCTTGCCTTTCCAGTTCTTTTCTGGCTGCTTCTTGCCTTTCAAGTTCTTTACGGGCTAATTCTTGCTTTTCAAACTCTTGCCTTTCAAGTTCTTTACGGGCTAATTCTTGCTTTTCAAACTCTTGTCTTTCAAGTTCTTTACGGGCTAATTCTTGCCTTTCAAGTTCTTTACGGGCTAATTCTTGCCTTTGGAATTCTTGCCTTTCTAGTTCTTTTCTAGCCCGATCTTTTTTCTCTTGCTCTTTTCTCTCTATTTCTCGACGAGCAAATTCTTTTTTCTCTTGCTCTTTGCGGGCTCGCTCTCTTATCTCTTCTTCCTCGGCTCTAACTTTCTCAACAGAACGTGCAACTTGCATTTCATAGGTAGCGACACTGAGGTTTCCTTGGTATTCGATGGTTTTGTCGATCGCCCGATCGGCCAAAAAAGATTCGTGAGGAATGAGTCGCAGCTTATTGATAGCCAACTGCCACAGCCGCTGGGACTCTTCCCAAGTAGCAGAAGAAGGATTAGAAGTGCGTCCAATTAAGACTGCTTGGGCGGCTAATTTAGCAGCATCGTCCCAATTATATTTGGCTCTTTCTTCTATTTGAATCTGACTTTGAACGTTTTGGAGTTGCTGCGTCAGAGTTTGAGATTGCTGACGCTGGATTGCTGATTTCCAAAGTTCTGCAGGAAACGGGCTGCTGTCGGGGGTTTTGGCAAGGTTATCTAATTGTACTTTGAGCCGATCGCGCAATTTGTAGAGTTCGGAAAGGGATTGCGGAGTTTCGCCGTCTTGCTGTCGCGCAGAGATTGCGAGTTGGTAGTTTAGGGAAGGTTGAGCCACTGTTGTGGGGACTGCAACCCAAATAATACCGATGACGACACCGAAACCATTGATAATGGCGATCGCAATATATTTAACCAAGCGCATATAGTTTATCCTCTGACACGCCAATAATTTTACCTAATCTGGGGAGCAATGGGGGATTTATTTATAAGGACTTACGCATGGCGGCCCAGAAACCGGGTTTTTTACGAAAATACTTTGTTGCTGCAGGCTGATTCGGTAAAAACCCGGTTTCTTTGTCGGAGTCCGTAAGTCGGGTTATGGCAAATTCTCGCCATATTTTAAGCAGCCTCATTTTCTTTGATTGCTTGTTCAATTTCTTCTGGATAAGCATCAGCATAAGCCCAAGCATTGACTAAATCAGCCGCAGTCAAATGAGGATAGCACTTCAAAAGTTCAGCATCGCTAGATCCGAGACGGCGATAACCCACAAGTACCCAAACTGGTATGCGAGTATTGCCGATACAAGCATCGCCGCCGCACACACCGGGAGTTTTTTTAATGCCTAGAGAACCGTTGGTTAAAGTTTGAGTTAGGATGCTGATTAGTTTAGCTTTATCAACCGCATTTAAGGTTAAGACTTGAGTTTCTAATTCTTGTATAGTCATAAGTGCGATCGCTCGGATTTGATATTAGTTAAATTATAGCAAATTCGCGCCATGTTTTAGGCTTCCTCATTTCTAGCGATCGCTGCTTCAATTTCCTCTGGGTGTGCCTCAGCATAAGCCCAAGCATTCGCCAAATCGGCTGCACTCAAATAAGGAAATTCTTGCAAAATTTGCACATCATTTGCACCCAAAAGGCGATAATTTACCAGCGACCAAATAGGTATGCGAGTTTTGGCAATTCTAGCATCGCCACCGCACACGCCCGGAGTTTTTTTTCTATTCCTTGCCAAGTATTGCTTAAACTTTGAACTAATAGCTGTATTGCCTGAGTTTTTTCACGGGGAGTTAAGGCAAGGAGTTGTTTTTCTAATTCTTTCAGTGTCATTGTTTGCTATCTAATTAAGATTGAATAACATCCAGGTTAGAGTACACCGCAGTGCGCTGTCCCTACAAACAATTCGGGTTGGGATACGGCAGTGCCGTATCCTGACAAATATCTGCAATTAACCAACAGAATTTGAATGCAATCTATTAGCTAGATTATAGCGCTTGAATCAGCGCGCTCGCCCGTTTTGTTACCACATCTCGGCAATACTGATTCCTTACCCGTAGCTGCGAATTAAAAAAAATGGTACGATCGTATTAATGTGCGATCGAGAAAATCATACACCGCTATTGTAGAAATTATTCGCAGGAATTACGCACTCAGACCAAAGAAACCGCGTTTTTTAGAGAATCGGTCGCTGTGTACGAAGTATTTCGCAAAAAACCCGGTTTCTGACCGCGCACTCAGACCAAAGAAACCGGGTTTTTCAGGGAATTTGTGGCTGTATACGAAGTATTTTCGCAAAAAACCCGGTTTCTGCCTTCCCACGAGTCAGTCTTATATTCATTTAGTCGCTTTCTCCATAAATGGAAGTAAAAATCGTGAAATCGCCCTGTTATTTCCTAATTTTTATCCTTATGGGATTATCCTTAACAAGCTGCGAACAGGCGAAGTCATTTCAAAAAATAGATCGAAAATTTAAAAATAGTAATGCGATTGAACAACACAATTTTAACTTGCAAGAGGGCGATCGAACGGTCGAGCGAACTAACAACATCCAAGCAAGTCCGAAGAGTGGGAAGTTCGCTCCAACTACCAACTCACCGGAAGAAAGTGCGATCGTGTTAGGAATCTTCGGGTTTTGTTTAATGTGTTATTTATTAGTTTGGAAGTTTCGCGGGAGGGAAGAAGCTAACAAGATGCTGAGAAGAATCAGAAGAAGAGTGAAGTGAGGATAGATACTTGCTAAACCTCATTTTTTCTTAGTGCGGTTGCGTTTTCTCGATTCAGCCGCCGTATTTTTTGCTTTTTTTTGTTTTTCTTTACTTGCTTTAGATCCATTGACAGCACTACCACTTATCGGGTTGCTGGAAAATCCCGATGTATCGGAGTTTTTAGCTGCAATTATAGGAGCAATGCTAGCATTATATATCTCCTGAAATTGTGTTAGACCTTCCCCCGTACTCATATCAAACCCTGCTTGATGACCGAGCGTTACAAAGGATTTGGCAAATCCAAATTTAGAGGAATCTTCCATAATCTCCTTAAATTCCGGCTCGATATCCCGCAGGTATTTGATAATTGAAGTGGCATTTCGCAGTTTAAATTCTCGCTTCAAAAATTGCCAGAACGCCAATAATTCCGGGATAGCATTTTCACCTTCTTCCGGCGAAAGCAAACTCACTTTCCTGGGAAACAACTCTTCGACTACAGTTGCCACATCTTCCACTTTCATGCGAGGCAGCGTAAAACCTTCATAGCCGAAACCGTAATAAATGAACTGCGAGATCCAAAATCCAACGTCTGGATAAGTTTTACAGTATTCTTCTCCTTCGGGAGAATTGACAAATAGCTCGATTAGCGTTTCCTGATAATCTTCCAGGAGTGGTTCTGCTTCGTCATAATCTAGGTCATTTAGTTGGCGGATATTAAAAGGTTGATCTGACATAGTTGAAAATTTTTTAATTTAATTGACGTTAGCTCTAAGGTTAGTACAATTTTTGCAGTTATATTAATTCTTTAGGATTTCCTTATATTTAAAAAATCTCCGATCGCAGGTATATTTGACTAGCACCGATCGCCCGTGACTATTTAAACCAAGCTAGCATTGTATAGGGCGATCGCCCCTCTCCACCGAACAGCGAAAGATGTGATATAATCTCCAGTAAAACTATAATTGTTTGCTTGGCAGTCCGCCACTTCAAAGTATGAAGTCAACACAACAGTTTACAGCAATTATTGAACGAGAAGGCGACGGCTATATATCCCTTTGCCCAGAACTTGATATTGCCAGCCAAGGTGATAATATAGAAGCAGCGCGACGAAATATGATCGAAGCGTTGGAACTATTTTTTGAAACAGCACATCCTTCTGAAGTAAAGAATCGGTTGATACTCGGCGATTGAAATCGCGACTATACAAACGAAGTCAGCCTCCGCCGACTGAAGAATATTAACATCAAAACTAAATCCAAACAAAAACCCGGTTTCTCGAAGAAACCGGGTTTAATCATCTGCGTTAATCCGCGTTAATCCGCCTTCATCAGCGGTTGCAAAATCCTACAACTGCTTCACCTCAGCAACCAACTTCGCAACCACATCCTTAGCACTACCAAACAACATCATCGTCTTATCCTTGTAAAACAACTCGTTATCTACACCCGAAAAACCAGCACTCATCCCGCGCTTAATCACGATCGTATGTTTGGCCTTATCAACCTCCAAAATCGGCATCCCGTAAATCGGGCTCGCCGTATCGTGACGCGCCGCCGGATTCACTACATCGTTAGCCCCGATTACCAAAGCAACATCAGTTTCGTCAAACTGCGGATTGATATCGTCCATATCGTACAACTGCGGATAAGGCACGTTTGCTTCCGCCAACAGCACATTCATGTGCCCCGGCATCCGCCCAGCCACCGGGTGAATTGCGTATTTCACGTCAACACCCATTTTTTCCAAACCGTCGGCTAACTCGCGCACCGCGTGCTGTGCTTGCGCTACAGCCATTCCGTAACCGGGAATAATTACAACCGATCGCGCATAACCCAACATCATCGCACTTTCTTCGAGATTGATGCTGCGAACAGTTTTGTCAGTAGCACCAGCAGCCCCAGCAGCAGCCCCAGCACTACCGCCACCGCTACCAAACGCGCTAAACAGCACACTACCAAGTGATCGATTCATCGCCTTACACATGATTTGCGTCAAAATAATCCCCGACGCGCCCACCAATGCACCAGCGATAATCAGCATATTGTTCATCAAAATGAACCCAGCCACACTCGCCGCAATCCCCGAATAAGAGTTAAGCAGCGACACCACTACCGGCATATCGCCACCGCCAATCGGGAGTACAAACATGATTCCCAGGATATTGGAAATCGCCACCAAAGCCAGGAATACCGGCACATTTTCGGGATTCGTCAGCATATAACCGCTGCCGGCTAAAAGTGCGATCGCCAGCATGGCATTAAACGGCTGTTGCAGCGGAAACGTCATGGGCGCACCAGGTAGCAATTCTTGCAGTTTCGCAAACGCCACAAGGCTACCAGTGAAAGTGATTCCGCCAATCAACACACCCAAAAGGATCGTGATTGTCGCGTCTGGAGTTGGCGATTCCGGGATGCTGAGATAGCGCCAGAATTCGCCCACAGCAACGAGTGCAGAAGCCGCGCCCCCGAAACCGTTAAGCAAACCCACCATCTGCGGCATATCCGTCATCGCCACGGTATTCGCCATAATCGTTCCCAAAATGGAACCGACGATAATTCCGACAGCAATCAATTCGTAACTGACTACTTGCTTTTCCAGCAACGTACCGACGATCGCAATTAACATCCCGATCGCAGCTAACACATTTCCTTGACGGGCGGTTGCAGGGGAACCCAACTGTTTCAAACCGATAATAAACAAAGATGCGGCAACTAAATAACCTAGTTGAATGCCACTGGGCAGAAAATCGCTCACGCTTTAACCTCTTTTTTCTTGAACATTTGCAGCATTCGATCGGTTACTAAGAAACCGCCGACAACGTTAATTGTGGCCAGGGCGATCGCGATCGTCCCCAAAATCGAAGTAACAGTCACATTGCCTTGGCCTGAAATCAGAATTGCACCTAAAACCGCAATTCCCGAAATCGCATTGGAACCCGACATCAAAGGTGTGTGCAGCGTCGGCGGGACTTTATTAATTACTTCAAATCCCACAAACGACGCTAGAGTAAACACAACTAAACCTGCAATCAATCCTTCTGCCATAACAATTGGTAATTGGTAATTGGAAATTGGTGTGAAATTAACGCTAAAGTCCTTTATATCTCTCGTTTGTTGCCGAGTCTCGATCCCCCTAAATCCCCCTTAAGAAGGGGGACTTTGAATACTTCTTGTTCCCCCCTTCTTAAGGGGGGCTAGGGGGGATCTGGCCCTAGTCACCAAACAAAAAAAGCCTTTTCTGGAGATATTTAATCAGTTCTTCAGTCCTCTTAAGAGGACTTTAGCTTTGAGGCAGGGGTTTCAACCCTTGCCGGACTGTGCCTCATAACGACAGAATCTAACTGACGGCTGAAGCCTGAGTGGCCAAAGCATCCCGAACTCGCTGGTTGCTAATTTCACCGTCGCGGGCGACGCAAGCACCAGCAATGATATCGTCTTCAAAATTCAAATTGAGTTCCTTATCTTTCACCATCAACTGAAGTAAAGAGGAGATATTCTTCGAGTAAGTTTCGCTAGCGTGGACAGGCATCGACGAGGGCACATTAATCGGGCCGATCACATTAACGCCGTTCCATTCAACATCTTTCCCCGCTTCAGAACATTCGCAATTGCCGCCTTGTTCGGCCGCGAGGTCAACAATTACCGATCCGGGCTTCATTTGAGAAACCATTTCTCTAGTAACTAAAATAGGTGCTTTTCTGCCAGGAACCTGAGCCGTTGTAATCACTGCATCGGAAGCGCTGACGTGTTGGGTGAGCACTTGGCGGGTGTATTCTTTGGCGGCTTCTGATAATTCTTTAGCGTAACCTCCGGCGGCGACGGTTTCTTCCTTGAGTTCAACATCAAGGAATTTAGCGCCCAAACTTTGCACTTGTTCTTTTGTTTCTGGGCGGATGTCGAAGGCTTCGACTACCGCACCCAAACGGCGCGCCGTGGCGATCGCCTGCAAGCCAGCAACGCCCACACCCATTACCAATACTTTCGCGGGGCGAATCGTACCCGCCGCCGTTGTCAGCATCGGAAAATACTTTGGCAAAGCTGCGGCTGCGATCAGTACCGCTTTGTAACCGGCGACGTTACCCTGAGATGACAGCGCATCCATGCTTTGAGCGCGGCTGGTGCGCGGGATCATTTCCATGCTGAATGCCGTTACTTTGCGATCGGCTAAACGCTGCACTAAAGCTGGATCTCCCAGAGGATTCAAAAATCCGATGAAAACGCCTCCTTCCCGGAGTTGATGAACTTCTGATTCTTGCAGGGCTCCGATTTTCACGACGACATCGGCTTCGCCCCACAGCCTAGCGGTATCGGCGACAACCTGAGCTCCCGCTTCTTCGTAAGCTAGATCCGAGAAAAAGGATTGTGCGCCGGCACCGGCCTCAACCCAAACTTCGACGCCCTGTTTGACTAATCGGGCTACAGCGTCGGGTACTAAAGCCACCCGGCGTTCCCCTGCTGCTATTTCTTTTGCGATCGCTAATTTCATACACTCTCCTTATTTAAGCCTTCCTAGGACGGTTGAAACCGCGCCTACACAGCAGACAAAACCTGCCTCCGCAGGTTTCTTGAAGTGCGATTTTTAATCGCCCGATGCCTTGCTTTACATTGAAGCAGCCGTTCCCCTAAACTTCTCTCGTTGATACTAAAGCCGATCGCCCAAATTCGACCCGTATCTTTAACTTATCTTATACATTCAAATTCGCTAAATGGTTAAGTTTGCCACCGATTATGATATAATTTTATGTCGCCTAATTCTGTAGTCTGAATGTCAGTTATCAGTATTACGCAAAAATTACGCAAAAAAAAGTGACCTCAGCCGGCGGTCGCTCGCCCTCATCAAATTGCTGAGAGATTCGATATATTGTAGGCACGATCGCAAATTTCGGGCGAGCAATATTTAAGGTTCACCAAGAGTTTAATTAGAGGAGTTGTTATGCGACGATTATTTTCAGCACTAGCGGTTACAGGTTGCTTGGTGGCTGGATTACCCGCCATCAGTTTAGCCCAGTCGATGCCAGGATTCACGATTTTCGGCGGTCCCGAGCGCGCCAACCAATTAAGCTATCGCTTGGATTACGGTACAGCCGGGATGAGCGGCGATAGATATCGGCTGCGAATTCCTTCCAAAAAAGTAAGTTTGGCGATCGCCCAACTGAACATATCCTATCCAGACTACTACAAAGGCGAATTTGACCAAAAAGACATTAAAGTGCGCGTCAAAGACAAAACAATAGAATTGCAAGAAGTAATCTGGGACAAAGAAAATCGATTCATAGAAATTTATCCCAAAGAACCAATTGCTGCCGGCAACAATGTTGAGGTTGTACTCTCCAACGTCAGAAACCCATCTCCCGGCGGAATGTACCATTTCAACGTCCGCATCCGCACCCCCGGCGACGTTCCCTTGCTGCGTTACCTCGGTACTTGGCTGTTGAGCATTAATTGAGGGAAGGATTCGGAGAAGGAATTTCTCGTTAGTCAAGCGATCGCGACAGAAAAATTTAAATGTGGCGATCGTTTTGCTGCGGGCAAAAATTTAACAATACTCAAATCCGGGTTTTCGGGAGTTGTAAAATAGAACCTTCGGCTCATATCGCAATTCTCAATGATTCGTAATAATGAGTCTAGGGGCAGCCCCTCGATGGTTGCCCTTGGCTAATTAGGGGTAGGCCATTGGTAACAAGTTAAGCTAAGAAAGCATTTGTCAATCAGCAATTATGCTCAACATTTACTCGGATTTTGGGCATAAAACTGAGATTTGGGCGATCGTGCGATCGTGCCGAGGGTGATATTTATACCTACTTCCTCTCAAATCGTGAATTTTCCACTCCTAAAAAAGCTGTTTTTTTGAGTAATATTACTGATTGACAAATGCAATTAAGTTTTAACTTGTCACCAATGGGGGTAGGCCCAGGGGCGCTACCCCTACAAAATGTTTACCAATCAAATAGGATTGCTCTAGCCGTACTCTCGCATGAATCTACTAGCAAAAATCAAAACAATAAAACTTCCTCCAGCGCTGCGATCGAGAAATTATCGCCTGTTTTTTGCAGGACAAGGCATCTCGCTGATTGGTAGTTGGATGACGCAAGTCGCTACTGTTTGGCTTGTATACAATTTGAGCGATTCACCTTGGATGCTCGGCGTGGTGGGATTTACAAGTCAAATCCCCACATTAATTTTACTGCCTTTTGCAGGAGTTTTAATCGATCGCTGGAACCGCCACCGAGTCATAATTGCCACTCAAATATTAGCGATGGTTCAATCCTTAGCGCTAGCATTTTTAGCGCTAACAGGAGTCGTGAACATTTGGCAGATTGTGGTACTGAGTTTCTTTCAAGGTGCAATTAACGCCTTTGACGCGCCGGCACGGCAAGCTTTTGTACCCGAACTCGTGGAAAAGAAAGAAGATTTAGCAAATGCGATCGCCCTCAACGCTTCCATGTTCAACGGAGCCCGACTAATCGGCCCAGCAATTGCAGGTTTGCTAATAGCTACAGTCGGGCCAAGTTATTGCTTTCTCATTGATGGACTCAGCTACATCGCTGTAATTGCAGGCTTATTAGCGATGCAGATCAAAGCCTGTAAAATTGCAGCAACTAATACCAAACCCTTACAAAGATTAAAAGAAGGATTCGTTTATGCCTTCGGGTTTCCTCCGATTCGAGCAATTTTACTGCTATTAGCATTAGTCACTTTTGCCGGAATGTCGCACACAGTTTTAGTCCCGATTTTTGCCACCAAAATTCTGCAAGGCGACGCACAAACCCTCGGCTTTTTGATGGCATCTTCGGGAGTCGGAGCATTTGCGGGGGCGATTTATTTGATTTCTCGCAAAAGTATAGTTGGCCTCGGCAAATTGATTGCGATGTCACCGGCCATTATGGGATTCGGACTGATAGGTTTTGGTTTGTCCCGCGTCTTGTGGCTGTCATTAATCATGATGTTGTTTGTGGGGTTTGGTTTCATTATCCAATTTGCAGGAGGAAACACATTGTTGCAAACAATTGTGGAAGACGACAAACGCGGAAGAGTGATGAGCATATACACGATGGCATTTTTTGGAGTGACACCATTTGGGAATTTAGTTGCCGGCGGATTGGCAAATTATATCGGCGCTCCCAATACAGTCATCATTGGAGGTATAATTTGTATTTTAGGCTCCATAGTTTTTACCAAACAGTTGCCAGCTTTAAAAAACTTAGTCCGACCACTTTATCAAAAAATGGGTTTAATTCCCCAGTAGCGATTTAGCGTAAAAGCACAAATGCCAACATTAAGCAACATTCCCAAAGCTAATATCTCACTGTATCTCTAGCAATCCTCAACAATTTATAAACTTCTCTCTTTCCCTCTTATCTTCTCTTTCTCTGCGCCCTCTGCGCCCTCTGCGGTTAAAAAATCCAAATTAATTACGCAACCCGTCGCAGAAAGTGTTTTTGAACTTGTTCACCATTCTTGTTGGGCTTCTGCTTCTGCTTGGATTAAATTTTGCCGCAGTTGCACCCAATTTATTTGATGGGAGGGCAAATCTTCGATGAGCTTTCCGCGCTGTAAATGCAGAATTTGCGTGCTAAATTGCTCGGCTAATTCTAACTGATGGTTTACCATTACAATTGTGGTTTCGCCGTTTGTTAGCTGTGTCAATACTTGCAAAAGGTGGGCAGCTTTTCCGGCGTCTAGGGCGGATGTTGGCTCGTCTAAAAGCAAGATTTTTGGTTCCAGGATGATGCCGCGGGCGATCGCCACTAGCTGTTTTTGGCCTGTGGAAAGCTGGAATTCGCTGCGATTGAGCCATTCTTGGGGTATGTGCAGTTGTTCGATCGCCCCGCTAATTCTCTCAGCAATGTTTGATGAAGTCACGCCCCGCAGCTTTAAAGGATAAGCCAATGCTTCTCGCACCGACATTCCCAAAAGCTTGGATTCTTGCAGGATGAGGGTGATTTGTTTGCGGAGTTCGATCGCAGGTATTTGGCGATATTCTGTATTTTCCAGATAAATAGAGCCGCTGGTGGGAGTGGTGAGGCGATTTAGCAGTCGCAACAGCGTTGTTTTCCCCGCACCTGAAGGGCCAACAATTGCCACGCGAGATCCCTTGTGTACCTGAAACGATATATTTTCCAACAAATGACTTGAGGCGATCGGTGTTTTCAAGCTTACACCCTCAATTCGCAGTTGAGGATTTGTTTCTGTATTATTTTCCGAATAATTAGGCATTTAATTAATTAAAAATATGGCTTTCGTGGAACGGGCATCTTGCCCGTTCTTAAGGCAGGCAAGATGCCCACTCCCCAATCCAACTCACTCTTTGTGGAACGGGCATCTTGCCCGTTCTTAAGGCAGGCAAGATGCCCGCCCCACAATCCAACTCAAACTCAAACTTTTACAGCTTTTTCTAAAGGAAAACCCAGCTTTTCGCGCTGTTCCAAATAAAGCTGAGCAACTCGCCGCGCCAAATTGCGAATTTTTGTGATGTAGCGGGTTCTTTCCGTTACCGAAATCACACCTCTAGCGTCGAGCAAATTGAAAGTGTGAGAACATTTTAGCACATAATCAAGACTAGGCAAAACCAATCCTTTTTTTGTCAATTGTTCGGCTTCTTGCTCGTACAATCCAAATAGAGTAAACAGCAATTCGGGATTGGAAGCTTCAAAGTTATAAGTACACTGTTCTATTTCTCCTTGCAGGTGAACGTCGCCGTAAGTGATGCCATCTTTCCACTGAATTTTCGTCATGGCATCGACTTCTTGGAGATACATTGCTAGGCGTTCTAGTCCGTAGGTAATTTCAATGGAGACGGGGCGACAGTCTATGCTACCGCACTGTTGAAAGTAGGTAAATTGGGTGATTTCCATGCCGTCGAGCCAGACTTCCCAGCCGACGCCCCAAGCTCCGAGGGTGGGCGATTCCCAGTTGTCTTCTACGAAGCGAATGTCGTGGTCTTCTGGGCTAATTCCTAATGCTCTGAGGGAGTCTAGATAGATGTCTTGGATGTTGGGAGGAGAGGGTTTAATTAAAACTTGATATTGATAGTAATGTTGGAAGCGGTTGGGATTTTCGCCGTAGCGTCCGTCGGTGGGGCGGCGACAGGGTTCGATGTAGGCGACTGACCAAGGTTCGGGGCCGATTGCTCTGAGAAAGGTGTGGGGATTCATGGTTCCTGCACCTTTTTCTGTGTCGTAGGATTGGGCGATCAGGCAGCCTCGATCGCTCCAGAATTTGTTTAAGGTGGCAATGACTGATTGAAAATTCACTGGTTTAAATATGGCTAGTATGTGTCTCAACTTATTTAAGCATACTAAAGGCAGGGTCTATTGAAATAAACCCTGCCGAAATCAGATATGGGTGTGAAAAGTTAAGCCGTTTGGATCGAGTTATGATTTAGTCTGCGGGAGCGAGGGAAACTAACAGAGTGATGTTGTCAACGCCGATGACATAAACCGTGTCTCCCGGTGTTAGGGTGATTTGGCGATCGCAACGTGCGGGCCACCAGCTACCTTGGAAGCGGACGCGACCTGTTTGATTCGGGTAAATCGATTCATCAACCACTGCTTCTTCGTTGAAATAGTTAAAATTGGTGTTGACGTAATTTTTGATGAGCATATTGTTAGCGCCGCTGTATCCTTGGGTAGAGAAAATCGAGCCGAAAGCTTTTACTACGTTGAACATGATATTTACTCCTGTTGTGTTAAAATATGTGGATGTGTAATTGTCTGTTTATGCTATTTGAGAGGCTGCATTTCCTCGGTTAAGATTGATTGATGGCCTTGATATTTCATTGTTCTTGCCTTCCGTTGTTTTATCAGGATAAAAGGCAAAGAATTTTTCAAAGGTTGAGGGGATTTGAGAAGCGGTTGCGGGGAGTATAAATCCAGTAATTCCGAGGTATTGAATTAAGGATTTCATTGTTGAGCAGTTGGTAGGATTTACCTCAAGGGTAGATGTGGTTAGCTACATTAGAGATTGTCTGATTCCGCATTACTGCTGCTGTGAATATCTGGGATTTTTGGGTTTAGCTTTTGGGTTGAATTCTTTGATTGGGTTGTGACTCACTTGCTTTACATTTACTAATTTGCCAGGAGTCGAATATCTTTGGTGCGATCGCCTGTCCACTTTCCGAGTCTGGTACTGGCACAGGACACTTTCAAACCTGCAAACAACGATTTTGCAAAGGTTTCTTCCTACCTATCAGGCTGGTAGCTGTGCCAATTTAGCCAAGTGGACTACCGCAAACAGTGAATTATGAACTTACGCCGTCTCGATCGCCCAATCCGGAATATCCATACATATCTAGTCGGTGACTTACGCACCAAACCCCTAAAAACCCGGTTTCTGACACCCTGTGCGCCACTAGCGGCCCGTAAGCGGATCTATGATATGAGGCACTTTACCAGGGCACTCACCCGCCCTCCCCATGCGATGTTGATTTGTACCTACCTCTTTAGACATAGAAAATAGGCGATCGAGATTGACGCAGATATCAGGAGGCGGTAGGAGTATTTGATCGATGCAGGTCGATCGCACCCTGTTATCCAATTATTGAACCGGTCGAACTTAAAATCCATTCATAAATTCAGAATATTAAATTCATAAAAGTCATAATTATAGACAACCTGCTTGATACTGCATAATTGTTACAGGAATTCTGAATAAAGTTTTAGCTAATTGAGACAAACCAAACTTAAATTTAAGCGACTGCGGCAATTCTTGTACGGAAACTTCTACGAACCCAAAGCGAGTATAAAATGATGCGAGTCGCTTTCCCAAACATTCTAAATATAGCGGTTCTGTAGCTTGTTGAATTAAATATTTTGTGAGGTAGCTTCCCAAACCTCGATCGCGCCAATCTTTCGCCACCACCAAACTGCCCAATTCTTGCGCGCCCGCAAAGTTCCGCAACTGCCCGCAAGCTGCCAATTTTCCCTCGCATTCGATGACCCAGAATTGCTCCCAGCGCAACTGAGTTGGATCGAGTCGGGCGCTCCACACTAATATTCTAATTGATTTGATGTCTTGAGCTGATGCTGGGCGGATGGCGCATTCAGACGGCAACGAAAAACAACTTTCATTCATTATGATTCCATAAAATTAGCTTTAAGTAGGTAGGCGCTGTAAAACACAATTATGTTAAGGATTGTAAAGTATCCAAATGCCCTAAGCGTGGCTAAGTTAGCCCTGTTGACATATTGTTACATAGCTCGGTTTAATCCCGCTTACCTACTTAACTACCCTCAGGCTTTTTTCAAGCTATACCGTAGGGTACAGAGTAATCTTTATGGGCTGGGACAACGCCGATGGCTCTTGGTCATTGCTCCCGCAGTCAGATGCCCGACACCAATGACAAATGACATTTCTAATACCCAGGCGGGCGTTGAAAAAAACCAGTTACTTGAGTTAACTTTTCCGCAATCTCTAGCAGTTTCAGATCGCTTCCACGCCGTCCCACCACTTGCACGCCGATGGGTAGTCCTTCTTTTGACTGGGTAAAGGGCAGCACTACGGCAGGGTTGCCAGTTAAATTGAAAATTGTTACGTAAGCACCTATTGTTGTCCAATAAGAGAACTCGCGACCATCCACCTCAATGGGTTCTCCTGGCTGACGGTGGGTGAAAGCAGGCACTGGCACCACTGGACACAGCCAAACATCCCAATTAGATAAGAAACTTTCGATATTAGCAATCAGAATATCGCGCTCAATGAGGGCGTTGACATATCGTTGTTGCCGTTGAATCTGCGTCAGGTGTGGCTGGGATAAACCCAATTCAAAATTATAAATATTGAAGTAAGTATCACGTACCGCATTGCTATCAAAATTTGGCGGCTCGTTGTGTTGCTCTACACAGCATCCTATATCTGTCAGGGATGATGCTAATTTCTCTAGAGCAGCTTTGGTTTGAGCTGTGGCTGGAATCTCACCAAAACCTTCTGTCCAAGCGTAGCGGTACGATTGTAGCGTGGTTGCTGGGTTAACTTGTTTGGATATCGGTATTACTTCTGGCTGGCGGGGGTCTGGATCTTGAATCAGTGACAGGCACAATCGCAAGTCTTCTACAGAGCGGGCAAGAGGTCCTATTGTTTGTAAGTGGTGGATAGTTTTAGGTGTTCCTGGTAATTCTGGAATATGTCCAAATGTTGAGACGCGATTCTGGCTTGGTTTCAAGCCGAAAATGCCACAGAAGTGAGAGGGAACGCGGATTGACCCACCAATATCACTACCAAGTTCAAGAGGGGATAACCCCGCAGCTATAGCACTCGCTCCACCTCCTGTGCTGCCGCCTGGCGTATATTCATGGTTCCAGGGGTTGTTTGTTCTACCAAACAGAGGACTGTTGGTCTGAAAGTTACCAGCTAGTTGTGGTGTATTCGTCTTGCCCAAAATAATTGCTCCTGCAGCACGCAGTCGAGCGACGACGGTAGCATCTTGCTTTGGGACATAATTAGCTAAGGGTTGATAACTGCTGGTTGTGCCTAATCCTTTGGTTTCGAGGGTGTCTTTGATAGTTACGGGTACTCCATGTAAGGGCCCCCAATTTTCTCCTTGAGCTAATGCTCGATCTGCCACTTTCGACTGCGCGATCGCATTTTCCGCATCCAGAGTCACAATCGCATTTAGTCCTGGGTTGTATTGAGCAATCTGACTCAAATAAGCTTCTATTACTTCTGTTGAAGAGACTTGACGAACGCGGATTGCTTTTGCTAATTGATGAGCAGTTAAATAAACTAAATCATTCATTATAATTAACTCTTGTTATCAATACCTAAGTAGGTAGGCGCTGTAAAACACCATTCTGTTAAGGATTGTAAAGTATCCAAATTCGCTAAGCGTGGCTAAGTTAGCCCTGTTGACATATTGTTACATAGCTCGGTTTAATCCCGCTTACCTACTTAGTAAATTTATTCTTATTTTCCGGGTCGAGTTCCAGAGGGTGCATTTAAGTATAACTTCAATCACTAGAAATTATACCACCTAGCCGCTTCAAAATGCGAAAAACTTCGTAAGGTTCATTTCCGGGATTCGCAATATCGAAAAGTTTAGAGACGGCATACTGCGGTGTGTCTCGTTTGGTCATTTTGATAAATCGAAAGCTGCTACCATTCGTCAGAAGCCCAAATGTTACTGGTTCGGGGCTGGGGTCATTTAGCATATAAAATAGTAACTGAGGAAGCCCAGCTTCAACGGAATATTGAGAGCGTTTTGCTTCGATCGCAACTACCCAAAAAGATTTAAGCAATAGCAGGACATCGATGCTACCCTTGACAATTGTATCTTCATCTTCAATAGTCAGTTATACTGATTTTTCTGCCTCTATGTGAAAGGGAGTCAAGTAGAAATCTGCTAAAAATAGCAAGGGAGCCAGTACCACCCTTTTTACGGTATCTTCCAGCATCGCGTACTTGACACTGTTGATATAACCTGCTTTTACGTTGTCGAGCGCTCGCTTTTTGTCATCGCTAATTTCCGGTAAATCGTCAATCCACTCCCGGAAGAATTGCTCGTCTTCACAAAGTTGAAAATTAAATTTTGTTTCGACATCTAGCAGAGTCAGTGTTTTTGCTTGAATGCTTTGTGTCATAGTTTTATTTAGTTATTTATTAGCTGTAATTTATTGTAGCATATCAACTGTCGATCGCCTCCAACAACACCTCCGCGCCAAACCTTACCGCATCGGTACAAGGCAATCCCGTTTCTGCTTGAACTTCAGCTATTGCTAACAGCGCATCTTCCTGATTTAAGTGATGAGTGTTGAGGGCAATCGCGCTCACTTTTCCCCCTGCAAAAGCACCCGCAGCAGCAGCAACCATTTCGTACAATTCGACCACTTTTGATAACTTAGGAATCGATACGTGCGGGTGATTGCGAATGCTAGTTTGTCCGGCTCTGTGGGCTAAAATTAAGTGAGTTGGCTGCGAACCCCGCAACAGCGGCAGAGTCGCCGTCGAACCTGGATGCAATAACGAACCTTGCCCTTCTACGTGCAGAATATCGCATTCAGAACCCAATTTAATCACCATTTGTTCGACAGCACCAGCGGCAAAATCAACTCGCACTGCATCCAAAGGAATACCTTCATTTCCGATCATTAAACCCGTTTGTCCGGTTGCCAAAAATTTGGAACGCAAACCCCGCTGTAAGCAAATGCGGTTGAGTTCTAAACTGGTTGACATTTTGCCAACGCTCATATCTGTGCCAACAGTTAACACGCGGCGGCAGCTTAATTTAGCGGCGGCGGCAGAGGCGATCGCACCGACAGATTTCGGTTCCTGACGCACGTCCCAAATCCATTGATTTTCGGTTAAGGGAACTGTTATCAAAGGTGCAAGTTTTGCGTGCAAACCGTTGACAATTGACAAACCTGCTGCTACCGCTTGATTAATTTCTGGCAGCCATTCCGCAGGCAAAATACCGCCGGAAGGAGCGATACCAATTAGCAGAATATCCGGCGCAAATTGCAGTGCTTCTGCAACGGAAGCAACTATCGGTACTTGTTGAGGAATACCCGTTAATTCAGGTAAAGATTGTCCTGCACATTGGCGGTCTATTACTGCTACAATTTGTGCTTCGCTGTAGCGCAAAAATGCTAAGCCTGTTTTGCCGGAAGGGCCAATAATTCCCTCATGCAGTAAGATAGCAACTTTGCCATTTTTGATGGGATAGTTTTTAGTCATTGGTTCACTGTAAGTAGATGAAGCTTGAAAATACATCAGGCCTGGGCGCAGTGAGTGAAACTTTAGTTTTCGCGAGCCGAAGGAAAGCAATCGCAAAGTTTATGATAGCTTGATATTCTGTTACATGGTAAAGTTTATTAGCGCCGACCTACTTACTTCTATTCTCCAATCTCAACTCGCCGCACTCCCAATCCCGATCGCCCGTTTGGCAGCAAACACCCATTTTCGACGATCGCACCTGTGAAAGGATCGTCTAATAAATTTAAGTGACTGTCCAAATCCAAATAGTCAGCTAGCGGTGAAAGTTGTGCTGCTGCTGTATTTGCAATCGCGCTATCTGAATAGCAGCCGAACATTACTTGCAAATCGCAGGCTTTTGCTGTGTGAATCATCCGCATTGCTTCAGTCAATCCGCCTGACTTCATCATTTTGATATTGATGCCGTGGACGCAGTGCGCTAACTTGGATATATCGGAACTATTAAAGCAACTTTCATCAGCAAAAATTGGCAGGCGCGATTGACGGTACAGTTCTGAGAATTCCTCCATATCGGCGACGGGTGAAAGCGGCTGTTCGACATAATTTATATTGTATTTTTCCAGCCACTGACACATCTCGGCAGCATCTTTTAAACTCCAACCGCCGTTAGCATCAACACTGATTTTAAGGTTAGGTGGCGCTTCGTCAAGCACTGCTATTAACATAGCTTTGTCGGCTTCGATTCCTGCGGGATTTCCTAATTTGACCTTGACGGCGCGGTATTTGATACCTGCTGGATCTTTGCCAAACCAATCGCGCACTCTTTCTCTTGCACCAGAGGGCGAATTAATGCCGATTGTGACGGAGGTGGGGACGATGCGCGATCGATCTAATCCCCACATTTTCCACAGCGGCAAGCCTGCTTTTTTGCCCAGCCAGTCGTGCATTGCCATGTCGATGCCGGCGCGGGCGGCTGAGGGTAAGTTGACCTCTGTTAATACTTGTTCGATTTTTTGCCGATCGAACGGAGTAAACTTTTCTAGCAGCGGTGCAACCTCCTGCAATGCGGCTAGCAGAATTTCGGTAGTTTGGGGCCGAGAACCTGTGGAAAACGGCGAAGCTTCTCCCCAGCCTTCGATTCCTTCGTGTGCTAATTTTACCCATAAATTGGTACTTTGGGCTGTTGTACCGCGGCTGATGGTAAGGGCAAACCGCTTGCGGACAGTGAAAGTTTCAATTTGAACGTGCATTGTCAGTGATTGGTTATTTTTTGTAGATAAAAATCCGAGGTGGCGGATTGCGCCGCTATTGCCATTTTTTACTTTTTACTTTATAGTTTGATTTTCCTTGTTCTAGTTTATCAAAAACTTGATGAAATTCCTGATTTCTGTTTCGCCGAAGAGAGTTGCTTTCTCTCTCAGCATTTGGGTGCTCTTCTTTGCTGTTGCTGGTTGCATCGTACAAGTTCTCCGCTACGGTTTTAACTATCAACAACGCTGGATTAGTTTGTTTAACTTAGACAGAGAAATAAATTATCCTTCCTGGTACTCGTCATTTACTTTGCTGTTTTGCGCGATTTTGCTAGGTATTATTGCTAGTGCTAAGAAGAAGCAGGGCGATCGCTATTTTGGACACTGGAAAGCGCTGGGGTTCATCTTTGTATTTTTTTCGTTAGATGAAATCTTGAGTTTGCACGAAATATTAATTATTAACGACTTGCGAAAGGCACTAGATTTAGGGGGACTTTTTTACTTCATTTGGGTAATTCCGGGGACGATTTTTGTTGTGGTTACTGGGCTGGCTTATCTCAAGTTTCTCCGGCACCTACCCCGGAAAACAAGGGATTTATTTTTACTGGCAGGCAGTATATATGTCGGTGGAGCACTTGGCATGGAAATGGTTTGTGGCTATTATGCAGATGCGGTAGGTCAGCGAAACTTGAGCTACGGTTTGATGGCTTCTGTTGAAGAAATTTTGGAAATGGTAGGGGTGATCGTATTTATCTATGCCCTGCTGTCTTACATCGGTTCCCATCTTGAAACTATTGATTTGCGGTTGAAGATAGTCGATAATCCAGAGAGGTAAAACTGACGATAAACCAACATTCTTAACGAAATTAAAATCGCAGACTTTATGCCTATCTACTTCTACACTACTGGCAGTGAATACGGCTGTTTTTCTAATTTTTCCAGTCATGGATTCGAGTTAGACGGAGAATATTGGTCAACTACTGAGCATTATTTTCAAGCACAAAAGTTTCCCAAAACGGCTCATTGCGACCAAATTCGCCAAGCAAAAACGCCGAAAGATGCCGCAAAAATGGGGCGCGATCGCTCTCGTCCCCTCCGCAAAGATTGGGAAGAAGTCAAAGATGATATCATGAGAAAAGCCGTACTCCGCAAATTTGAAACTCATCCCGAAATTAGAGAAATTTTACTCGCTACTGGTGATGAGGAAATAGTCGAAAATTCTCCTAGTGATTACTATTGGGGTTGCGGCAAAGATGGCAGCGGCAAAAATATGTTGGGACAGATTTTAATGGAAGTAAGGGAAATATTGCGAAAAGGCACGTCAGAGTAAAAAATAATTTAAATTTCCCATCATAAAGCAGGACTTGTTTAATCGTAAGTCCTGCAAGGCTCTAGGCGAGCATTTTCCCAATTTTATTAAACACGCTGACTCAAAAATCCGCCTGACCAACTGTCGAATTTTGTGCCAATCTCCTCAGGCTGTTCTGGTAGAGGGTTTAGCCTCTCCGAGAAGACGGCAAAGCAGGGGAAACGGTAAAAACCCTGCACCACCTTTTGATTTCAACAACTACTGTCAACCCGAATTAACTTTTTTCGTCGCAAGTACAGCATTTGTGCGCCAGTCGCCTCCCGGACACCGTTCTCCTTAGGTTGGCGATTCACAGGTCAAACAGCAAAAGTCCTGTTCTGGTTAAAGTTTGTTTTTTATTGATGCTGTATCTTTCTATTGTGTTGGATTTATGTCAAGTTTTAGCTGTTGTACAGAATTCTTTACATTGGTGATTTATTTGGATACAATTGCGCCCCTCTGTCGCAGTTGCTGTTGAATTCGGTTGAATTCTTTCTGTTCTGCGCTTAGCAAAGTATTGTCGATCGGCGATCGCATATCCCACTGCAATTCGGACAATAACAACAAACAGCCAGCCATAATTATTCCTGTGGTTAGATATTGCCAAGGTGCAACAAAACTTAATAGAGGAATGCTAAATAAATGAGTTAGTCCGATCAGGAGAAAAGTGCGCGATCGCAAACCGAGTCCCGTACAAAAATAGCCGATCGCGCTCAACCCCAACCACAAATCACAAAGATGCAGCAACAAACCTCCCCAACCGACAAAAATACTGCAATCAGTTAGAACCAAACCAGTTATCATCAGCATCGCCCAAGAGTAAAGAATCCAGCTAACTCGCTCGACTCTTACCCAAAACAAAGTCAAAACGGCCATTGCCGCAGTGCCAATTAGAGTCAAAGTTGACCACAGAATCGCCTGAAAGCTCCAACTGATAGGGACAAACTGAGCCGTAAAAAAAATCCCTCCTGTCACCAAACCCCAAAGCAGAAAAGTTTGGTCGATGCGGGTATAAAATCCTGAGAAAAGAGTAATATTTCCAATTTGCCAGCGGAGTTGCAACAGGCCTTCGAGGTCTTGTACGTCGAGATGTTCCTGTTTGCAGCGGATTAGGGGTTCGGAGGCGTTGAAAAAGGTCATCCAGTGTTGGGGAAAGTATGAAGTTTTGTGTATTGTAACAAGTCTTAAGGAATAGTTTTCAGATTTTTTCTTGTTCCCCGGCTTTGCCTGGGGACGTAGATGGGGAGGCTCTGCTTCCCGCCAGTCTCAAAGCCTCCCGCGAGTCTGAGACAAGCGAGGCAGAGCCTCTGGATATCGATTTCCAGGCACAGCCAGGGAAGCAGTTAACAGTGGATCATTTGTGACAAGTTAAGAAAAAGTGCAAATTGTCAAGGGGGTAGACCAAAAAAGGTAAAATAGGATGAAACCTTTA